>CAVJHK010000008.1:34216-53374 GCA_963649295.1 Lachnospiraceae bacterium
CTTGGGATTTGACAAAATCGCATTGTAAACAACATTTTCCGCATGTCTCGAAACGGAATCCGAATCAAATAAGTCTCCCGCAATAAGGATTTTATTTATGTTATTTTGGGTGGCATATTGAATAAGACGGGGAAAATTGTTTAAAATTTCATTTTTCCTTGCGTTTCCCTCTTCTTCCGTAAGATATGTCCGTAAATTTGAATCAATGTGCAAATCGGCACAATGTATAAGCCTCATAAGTTTTCCCCGGGATAATTTTTTGTATTTAAAATCTAATCAATCCTGAAATGCCCTTGCAAAAGCGCCCGCCGACGATATGGGTTCGTGTGCCGCCAAAAGATGCGATACGTCTCCTATTGCCTGAGCGCGGAAGGATGCCTCGTCTTCCCATCTTTCCTCCGTTGTGAGAATCGTAACAGACGCGGGAGGCAAAAAAAGCGCATGCGGCAATATCATAAAAGGAATATTTAAAAGATGTGATAAAAAGACGCATGATATTCCAAGATGACAAAATATTACAACAGTATCTCCCGGATCGCTTTTTTCAAGCAATTGACCGTCGTGCGTTTCAACAGGACCCACGGTATGAATTTTATTTTCCGCACATTTCCCGCGTGTTCTGTATATCAGTCCGTCACGCCTGTAACCGTATTTAAGAAGGAGATTGTCAAGCTCCGCACAAACTTTTTTATAATTTGCTTCTATATCGGGATTTGTTGACTGAGGATAGGCATGAACCCAGTCGTTAAGCGTAAAATTTAAGTTTTCGTGGGTCCACATCGACGGAACATAATCCCAGCAAAGATGCGTTGTATGGGTCATGGGGTCAATGCACGGATAGGTAAATTCCTGTGCCCAAGGGATAATTTCCGCATTTCTTCCCATAATTTCAAGTGTGGGCTTTGCCGTATCCATCGCACGCCCGAGCGGAGACATATAAAAATCGGTCACATCCCAGTTTTTTATGCGTTGTGCAAGTGCAATAGCCTCTCTCTTTCCTTTTTCGGTTATTGTATTATGTGCGTAATCCGGCTCCGCATGCCTTACCAAAATAAGTCTCATAGTCAACCTTTAATTATTTAAAAATTTGTTAATATTGTCATAAACCCTGTCAACGCACCTTTGACGTGCTTCAACAGTTGCCCATGCGATATGGGGCGTGATTAAGATTTTCTTTGAATCCTTGATCGCGATCAGTGGATTATCTTTTGACATGGGCTCTGTGCTGAGAACATCAAGCGCCGCCCCCGCAATTTTGTCATGAATCAATGCGTCATAAAGATCCTTTTCGTTTACAATCGGACCGCGCCCGAGATTTAAAAGATATGCCGTCTTTTTCATCTCAGAAAGCGTATCACGATTTATCAAATTGTTTGTATTTTCGTTTAATGGCGCATGAATCGACACAATATCGCTTTCCGACAAAAGCGTGTCAAGGCTCACTTCCTCAAATTCATTATCGTGATTTTTCCCTGAAGTCGAATAATATATGACATTTGCACCGAATGCGCGCGCAACACTCGCAACACGCTTTCCTATCGTTCCGAGTCCCACAATGCCCCACGTTTTCCCATAAAGCTCATTAAATTTTTCCTCTATATGGCAAAAGAACGGCGCATATGCATATTGCCCCGATTTTACATAATTGTCATAATAGGAAAGCTTTTCGTAAAGATAAAAAAGCATTGCAAAAGTATGCTGCACAACCGATTCCGTTGAATAGGCGGCAACATTTTTTACGGTAATGCCTCTCTCTTCCGTATAAGAAAAATCAATATTGTTGGTGCCGGTTGCCGTAAGGCATATAAGCTTTAAGTTTTTGGCATCCTTTAAAGTTTCCTCGTTCATCGGAAGCTTATTGATTATTATAATATCGGCATCTTTGATACGCTCGGGAATTTGAATTTTCATTGTCAAATTATATGTGACAACATCACCCAGTTCCGAAAATCTCGATATGTTTACGTCATCGCCCAAAGTATCCGTTTCCAAAAAAACTATTTTCATTATCTTTCAAGCTCCTTCGGTGAAAATCCGAGAGGCAAAAGTTCCTTAAGTGTATAAATTTTATAATCTGCGGTTGATTTTCCAAGGATAATCTTAAATTCGTCCGGATCGCAGAATTCAACCATAACCTGTCTGCAAACGCCGCACGGAGCGCATATGTCAAGAGATTTGTCGTCATATCCTCCGAATATGGCAATTGCAGTAAAATCTCTTTTTCCTTCGCTTACTGCCTTAAAAAATGCCGTTCTTTCGGCGCAGTTTGTGGGCGTATAAGCCGCATTTTCAATATTGCATCCGCCGAATATTTCGCCGTCCTTTGTAAGCAAAGCCGCTCCCACATTAAAATGGGAATAAGGCGTATATGCGCGTTTTCTGTACTCAAGCGCCGTCTCGATAAGTTTTACTTCCGTTTCCTTTGTCATATGCATATTCCTTTTTTATTTTGTTCCCACTATAAGCGCAACTTCCATCATTTCGTGGAAGGATGTCCGGCGTTCTTCTGCGGACATTGATTCACCCGTATACAGGTGATCCGAAATCGTAAGCATGCAAAGAGCTTTTTTACGAGCCTTTATGGCATTTAAATAAAGCGCAGCCGCTTCCATTTCAACGCAAAGAATTCCCATTTCCTTCCAGCGATCGTTAAATGTCGAATCGGCATTGTAAAAAGTGTCCGACGAAAGCACATTTCCGACCTTTACCGATATGCCATGTTTTTCGGCAGTTTCGACAGCCGAGCGTAAAAGCGAAAAATCCGCAATCGGTGCGATTGTCCCCGGAAGATTATATTGCGCCGCATAATTTGAATTTGTGGAAGCTCCCATTCCGACAACAAGATCACGCATGTGAACATCATCGGATATTCCGCCTGCGGAACCGATTCTGATTATCGTATCGACATCATAAAAATTGTAAAGTTCGTAAGAATAAATTCCTATTGACGGCATTCCCATTCCGCCGCCCATAACAGATATTTCCTTGCCCTTATATTTTCCCGTAAATCCGAGCATGTTGCGCACCGAATTAAATTCACGCACATCCGTAAGATAATTTTCCGCAATGAATTTTGCGCGTAAAGGATCTCCCGGCATAAGTACCGTTTTTGCAATGTCTCCCCGATTTGCCGCATTATGTGGTGTTGCCATAATTTATTTCTCCTTTTTATTGTTCTTTTGCTTTAATAATTTTAACTATTCTTGATGTTCCGAGGCGCATAGCACCAAGCGTCAAAAATTTTCTTGCGTCATCAAGCGATGAAATGCCGCCCGCTGCCTTTATCTTTTTATTCTTATCGATATGTGTCGCAAAAAGCTCGATATCGTGAAATGTTGCGCCTGCCGTCGAAAATCCTGTCGATGTCTTTATAAAATCCGCATCCGAAGAATTTATGATTTCACACATCTTTACCTTTTCTTCGTCGGTAAGCAGGCATGTTTCTATGATAACCTTAAGCACCTTGTCGCCGCATGCCCGTTTTAAAATATTTATCTCGTTTAAAATGAGATCATATTTTTTGTCTTTGAGCCAGCCGATATTTATTACCATATCGATTTCGTCGGCGCCGTTTGCTACGGCATCCTTTGTCTCAAATTCCTTTACGGCGGTCGTATTGTATCCGTTCGGAAATCCGATTACGGTACATATTTTTACTTTTCCGCAGGCATAGTCACCTGCCTCTTTTACATAAGACGGCGGAATGCATACGGATGCCGTCTGATATTTGATTCCGTCATCCACTATTTTTTTAATTTCTTCCCATGTACTTGCCTGATTAAGAAGCGTATGATCAACATATTTCAAAATTTCTCTGTCTTCCATTTTTTTATTTCCTTTGCTTTAATTTATAAAAGGTTACCTGTAAAGCATAACCAATATAACTTATTTCACCATGCACGACTTTCATGAAAATTTATAAAGAATCGCTCCGTGAGGCGGCAGTTCGCATTCGATTTGAAACTTCATATTTTCCAAATCTTCTCTCTTCCAAAGGTCGCGCACCTTGTATTCGCGTGCTGTGTCAAGATGAAGTCTTTGAAACGAAATCTCTGCTTGTTTTTTGAACGAATCACGGTTAAATATCGCAACATAAGCATTTCCGTTGTCATCGCCCGTTTTCCATGCAGTAATGCCGTCTTCATTCAACACTTCCCTTGCGCCGTGAGTTTCCTTTTCAAGCGCAAGAACCTCCGGATTTGTGAGAATCGAAAGCGTAAAAGCATCATTGTCTCTCATTTCGCCGCCCATCATAAGAGGTGAACGGAAAATGCACCAGAGAGTCATAAGCGTAATCTGTTCGTTATGAGTAAAATTTGTATATCTTGGGCTGTCATTTAGGGCAATATGTCCGAGCGGCAGCATATCACAGTCAGGCCAGCATCCTGTATCAACATATGGTGCCCAATCCTTGCATCTTTTAAACATATGATCAAGTGCGTCCCAATTGTCCCAAAAATCACCTGTCATCCGCCACATATTGGCATTTGTTAAGAGGTGCTCCGCATGCTCAAGCATTGCGGGTCCGGGAGAAAGACTCAAAACCATATCCCGCCCCGAATTATCTATTGCCTTTTTGATACATTCTATCTCGCCGCGTGCCGAATAAAAATTGTCGGGTCTGCCTTCGGTTACGCATATGTCGTCACATTTTACAAAATCGACGCCCCAGCCTGCATAAAGCTCAAATATCGAATCGTAATATTTTTGTGCGCCCGGATGATTCGAATCGACACCGTACATATCCGTATTCCAGCTGCAAACGGAATAAGAAAGAGCAATATCTCGAGCGGTATATTCGGAATTTTTGATTTTCATATTTTTGTGTACGGCAAGTCGCGGAATTCCGCGCATAATATGTATGCCGAATTTGAGCCCCATGGCATGAATCCTGTCAGCTATGTTTTTAAATCCCACACCGTTTGCGGCAGACGGGAAGCGGTTCACAGCCGGTATCACTCTCGAATATTCATCCATGCACAAATCCGCAAATTTATGATAAGATGTGGAGCTTGCTGTCGGTTCCGACCATTGTATATCACATACGACATATTCATAGCCGAAGCTTTTAAGATTTTTTGCCATATATTCGGCATTTCCCATAAGTTGTTCTTCGTTTACGGCAGCTCCGTAACAATCCCAGCTGTTCCATCCCATGGGCGGATAAATTGCCCTCTTGTTTTTGTCCATAAAAATTCCTCCGTTTAAAATTCACACGCATACGATGAGCCTGAAATACGCGGATTTATCTCATGTTATTTTACTACATAAAGACACAAAAAACAATGTGAGAAAAGATTTATAACAAACATTTGATATAGTGAAAACAATTTTTCCGATATAAAAAAAGCCATCTTTTTTAAGATGGCTTTTGATTTTACCCTTTATCACGGGATTATGTTATTTTTAACAATTATTTATTGATTGCTTTCTTTGCTGTTTCAACAAGTGCTGCGAATCCTTCGGCATCGTTGACTGCGAGGTCTGCGAGAACCTTGCGGTTAAGCTCGATATTTGCAGCCTTTAAGCCGAACATAAATTTGCTGTAAGACATACCGTTAAGTCTTGCTGCTGCATTGATTCTTGCGATCCAAAGAGTTCTAAACTGTCTCTTCTTCTGCTTTCTGCCTGCATATGCGCTTGTGAGAGCTCTCATAACAGACTGTTTTGCGATTCTGTACTGTTTGCTGCGTGCGCCTCTGTATCCTTTAGCGAGTTTTAAAACTCTGTTGTGCTTCTTCTTAGCGTTCATTCCGCCTTTAACTCTTGCCATTTCTTATATCCTCCATTCAAAAAGTACTTAAATTAAGCATAAGGTAACATTTTTCGAGCTGCCTTCATGTTTGCGCTGTCAACCGTCTCAGGCTTACGAAGGTCTCTCTTTGTGGCACGTGACTTCTTTGTGAGAATATGCTGCTTTCCGGCTTTCTGTCTCTTAAGCTTTCCTGTACCTGTCATGGAAAATCTCTTGTTTGCTGCTCTGTTTGTCTTCAACTTCGGCATATTATTGTCCTCCAAATCTCATTAATTTGATTTCTTGCAAAGAAACATAATCATATTTCTTCCTTCTAATTTTGCAGGCTTCTCGATGGCGGCATTTTCTTTGATTCTGTCATAAAAATCATTTAAAATGTCGTTACCCGAAGCTGTATGTGCAAGCTCTCTTCCGCGGAAACGCAATGAAACCTTCACTCTGTCTCCGTGTGCGATAAACTTTGCCGCCTGCATGGCTTTTGTATTTAAATCATTTTCGTCAATGTTCGGAGACAAACGTATCTCCTTAACTTCCGTGACCTTCTGCTTTTTCTTTGCATCCTTTTCGCGTCTTGTTTGCTCGTAACGGTATTTTCCGAAATCCATTGCTTTGCAAACGGGAGGCTTTGCCGTGGGAGCGATTTTAATCAAATCAACCCCATGCTCCGTTGCATAAAGAAGAGCGTCTTTTGTTGACATTACGCCAAGCTGTTCATTGTTTTCTCCGATAAGGCGGATCTCCTTGTCCCTTATCTGTTCATTAATCTGAACCTGTACGTCGTTAATAGTTTTTTACCTCCGTCTTGAGATTTTGATTTAAGTACAAATATCACCGGACTCACATGCTTTTTACAACAAAAAAAGCCGGATCCGAAGAAGCCGACCATCCGAAAAATCATATAATATAAAAAATATTGAATCTCTTAAATTATATAAAATATTAACCTCTTTGCGCATTTGCTTGAGGCGAGAGCGGATACTCTGCTTCTTGTTGCGATTGCTCGCATGCTTTAATAAAATACCACAAAAGGGGTTGTATGTCAACCCCTTTTTATGGATTTGTTACTTTTTTATTCTCTGCCGCTTCCGAGATAGAAAAGCGCGATTGTTCCCGGACCCGAATGAGCGCCGATCGTGGGCGAAAGGTAATTGATGACAAAATTGTTTATTCCGAATCGTTCCTTTACCAAATCTCTCACGTATTCGGCATCGGCAAGACTGTCACCGTGTCCGATAAAGACAACTTCATTTTTGAATTCGTCCGTAAGATGTCCCGCCATATGATCGACAAGCGCATTCAAGGACTGTCTTCTGCCTCTTGCCTTTGAAATATTTATTAAGTGACCCGCATTGTCAACATGAAGCACGGGCTTTAGGTTGATAATGTTTCCGATCACAGCCGTCGTCTTCGAAATTCTTCCGCCGCGCGCAAGATATTTAAGATCTTCAACGGTAAATTCGTGACATACATGAAGCTTTAAGCCTTCAAGATACTCGGCGTTGTCGGAGAGTGACATTCCGTTTTCTTTTGCCTTGACCGCATAATATACAAAAAGTCCCTGTCCCGGTGCGGCACTCAAGGAATCGACAACTTTAATTTCCCTGTCCTTATATTCGTCCGCAAGTTCTTCCGCAACAAGCTTTGCAACATTATAACTTGCGCTTAGACCTGAAGAAAAGGAGATATGAAGAATGTCCTTGCCCTCTTTAAGGATTTTCTCAAAAGACACCTTCACATCGCCCGGAATACATGCATTTGTCTTTGCGACGTCACCGTTTCTCATTCTTTCATAAAAAGTGGCCGGGCTCATATCGGAAATTCCATTATAATTTTCTTCGCCGAACGAAAATCCAAGATTCTGGATTTCAATACCGTGTTCATCAATAAAGCTTTGCAAAAGATCCGCAGTCGAATCCGTCGAAATAACATAATCTGCCATGGTGAATACCCCTTTTGTTTTAATCTTGTGATACATCACTTTCAATGTGATATGATACCATAAATCACATAATATTCAAGATTAGATTAAAAAATGTTTAGAATTGCCTGATTTCATCCTTCGAATCGTCTGAGGTCTTAATTATTTCCTTTATCACGACATCATACGAATATCCTGTTTCTGTATTTATCGTCACCGCATCTCCGACCTTTTTTTTGAGCAACGCTTTACCCATGGGTGATTCAATCGATATAAGTCCGTTTAAGGCATCGCCTCTCACCGTTGTGACAATTCTTACCTTTTCCTCTTCATCATCCTCGGGAATATAAATCACAACGGTATTGTTGATCCCCACCTCGTCTTCCGATGACGAATCGTCAACTATTTCCGCGGTTTTTACCATTCTTTCGAGATAGCGTATTCGGCTCTCGTTTCTGTTCTTTTCGCGCTTTGCGGCATAATATTCAAAGTTCTCGGACAAATCTCCCTGTGCTCTTGCTTCCTTCACCGCTTCAAGAAGCTCATAGCGCTTAACGACTTTTCTGTAATTTATTTCGTCCTCCATCTTTTTGATGTCTGACCTTGTAAGCTGATTATTCATTTTTTCCCTCTACACATACATTATACCAAATGCAAAATACTATTATTGCCCATGCTTTTCTGTAATACATCGGATCGTGCGGATGCTTCTTACACTTATCAAGTATCTTTAGTGCTTCCTTTTTATTGATATATTCGGAAACACAGGAAGACCTTATTACGTCTTTTCCCCATTCGTTTAATTCACCCGCAAGCCACATTCTTACGGGTACGGGATAGCCGCGTTTTTTGCCGTCGCGCACCTCATCCGTAATTATTCCCGAAAATGCTTCCCGTAATATTATCTTGTTTTGGCCGGGCTTTAATTTTTCGTCCGCGGTAAGCGTTCGCGCAAGATCCGTGATTTCGTTATCCATAAAAGGCATCACACACTTTGCGTCCTTACTTTCCGCTGCTCTGTTGCATACAATGCAAATATCACCCGGAAACCAGATATTTGTGTCTATATATTGCATTTTGTCAAGATCTGAAAGTGTGGCGGCTTCCGCATAATAAGGCGCCGTGATATCGGTCGATTTGACATTTTCGTCATATGACACAAGAATTTTTTTCTTTTCCGAATCGGTAAAAAGCCTCGTATTTCCCACAAAACGCAATTCAAGCGGCAGACATCCCCGTCTTATAAGATCCTTGCCGCGCATGTTTTCGGGGAAATGTCTTACAATTCCCCACAAAAGCTTTTTAACGTTTTCAGGCAATGCCTTAATCTTTTTTTCCTTATCGGAAATACTATATACATGATATCCGCCCCAAAGTTCATCGGAGCCCTCACCGGATATTACGGTGTCATGTCCTATTCCCGCCGCACTTCCTATAATATAAACCGCCGCAGCCGACGGATCCGCAACAGGCACACCCATTCGTTTTATTGTTTTAGGCAACGCTTCCTTATATTCGTTTGCATGAATTACAACTTTTTTATGTTCTATGCCGTACTTCTTTGCGGAATTTTCGGCAATTTCGCTTTCCGAAAATCCGGGAACATCAAAAGAAATCGTATATGCCGCAAGATTTTTGTGATCACGTGCCGCAAGTGCGGCAAGTATGGAAGAATCGAGTCCTCCCGACAAAAATGCCGCTGGGCTCTTTGAATTCTCAAGGTTTCTCTTAACCGCCTTTTCAAATTTTTGTCTGATTTCCGCTTTAAATTTCTCGCGGTCCTTATCACTAACCGGTGCCGGCTTCCACGTATTGTAGCGTGTTTCGTTCATATCGTCCGCAAAAACACATACAAAGTGCCCCGAAAGCAGCGCGCTCACGTTTTCACCGATTGTAAGCGGCTCCGGCACATATTGAAAAGTCATATAATGCTGCAGTCCGGTTTTATTTACTCTTTTGCCGGCATACGAAAATACCTCCGAAAACTCGGTCGAAACAAAAATTTCTTCGTCCTTTTTTGAATAATAAACCTGCTTTTCTCCAAGCCTGTCACGAGCGAAAAAAAGTTCCTTTGTGATTTTATTATATAAAGCAATCGCAAAGCATCCGTTAAGTGACGACAAAACATTTAATATATCGGAATTTTTATAAAGCTCCGGTATCTTTTCTTTTTCTGCTGCATCTCCGTCAAATGCACATAGAATCAAGTCGTTATCGATATCCGTATGATCAAATGAAACATCACATGTATTAAAATCATAAAGAATTTTAAACATTTACATCGACTCCTTTATATCCTTTCTCATATTGATTACGGCCTGTCTTGCTGCTTCTCCGAAGTTCTTTTCGCCGTAATTCTTATATTCTTCCTGCTTGTATGCGGCGATTATTCCGCGTGAGGAATTGATTATTGCACCGAGTCCGTCGGGATTAAAAAATACTTTTAAATCCTTCCCTTGTCCGCCCTGTGCTCCGTATCCGGGAACGAGAATATAATTTTTCGGCATCATCTTACGAAGCACCTTGCCGATTTCCGGATAAGTTGCGCCCACAACCGCCCCCACATTCGAATAATCGCGTGTTTCGGTCATCTCGCCCCATTCCCTTACACGCTTTGCGACATGCACATAAAGAGGTTCTCCGTCAATTTCCCTGTCCTGAAACTCTCCGCTTGAAGGATTTGACGTTTTTACAAGAACAAAAATTCCCTTGTCAAAAGTATTGCAAACTTCCAAAAAAGGCTTTATTCCGTCGGTTCCGAGATAAGGATTTACCGTTGCCATATCGGCTCCGAAGGGCTCATATTGTTTTCCCAAAATATCGACTTTCCCGAGATGTGCCGTCGCATATGCGCTGCTGGTTGAGCCTATATCTCCGCGCTTTACGTCGGCAATTACGATTAAGCCTTTTGATGCGGCATACTTAATCGTCTTTTCGTATATGATAAGTCCCGGGATTCCGAATTGCTCATACATTGCGATTTGCGGTTTAACCGCGGGCACAAGGTCATATACCGAGTCGATAAGTATTTTGTTGTATTCAAAAACAGCATCGCAAACGGCATCTATTGTATCCCCGTATTTTTCGGTTGCCTCATCAATCAAAAATTTCGGTACAAAATTCTGCATGGGGTCAAGTCCCACAACAATCGGCGCGTCCTTTTTTACAATTTCGTCAATCAGTCTTTCTATCATAAACAATTTCTCCTTTTACAATTGTATATTGTACTCTTCCCGATACCCTTTTGCCTGCAAACGGTGTATTTGTGCCTTTTGATTTAAACTCTGTCGGGTCAATTTCATATTCTTCCGTAAGGTCGCAAATTGCAATATCAGCTGTGTCTCCGATACCGATACCGCCGCCCGGTATTTTTATCTTTCCCGCATTTAAAATTTCTGCGGGGCGCGTACTCATCATTTTTATGAGGCTTAAAAGAGAAACCCTGCCCGTCTTTACAAGTGCCGTATAACATACGGGGAACGAAGTTTCAAGTCCCACTATTCCGAACGGTGCCACTCGCATCGATTTATCTTTTTCTTCTTTCGAGTGTGGTGCATGATCTGTCGAAATAACGTCTATCGTGCCTTCACATAAGGCATCTATCAGCGCATCGCGGTCTTTTATAGTTCTAAGCGGCGGATTCATTTTATAATTTCCGTCATCCGACAAAATATCGTCTTCAGTAAGAGCTATATAATGAGGACAGGTTTCTGCCGTGACAAAATCATACTTTTTCTTTGCTTCCCTTATTATTTTAACCGCTCCCTCCGTCGTGCAATGACAAAGATGAAGCCGGGTGCGGGATACAGCCGAAAGCTCAATATCCCGCTCTTCTATTTTTTCTTCCGCTATATTTTTGATACCGGGGAGATCAAGCTCATTCGCCCGTTTTCCGTAATTCATCACACCGCCGTTTACAAGATTTATGTCTTCGCAATGGTCAAATATCGGAATATCGTTTTGATTTGCGATTTCAGCCGCCCTTTTCATGAGACGTTCATCCATAACCGATTTTCCGTCATCGCTTATTGCAACAGCTCCCGCTTCCTTCATTCCCTTAATGTCGGTAAGCTCTTTTCCGTTTTCTCCGACTGTAATCGCACCGATTACAAGAGTATTCACGCACGCGTCTTCTTTTATTTTATTTATTATGTCAGTGACTTTTTGGGGGTTATCGATTACGGGGGAAGTATTCGGCATCATGCAGACCGTTGTATATCCGCCTGCAGCAGCAGCACGTGCTCCCGTTTTTATTGTTTCCTTATATTCAAATCCCGGTTCCCTAAAATGCACATGCAAATCGATAAATCCCGGAAAGACATAAAGTCCCGCAGCATCGATTACTGTCATATCCGTGTCAACATGTGAAAAACAGACGTTGGCATTGGCACCGGCATTAATATTACCGTTATAGTCGGCATTAACATTGTCATAATCGTTACCGTTATCGTTATTGTCAAGTCCGAGATTTGCATTTCGTATTTCATCACTCTCATAAATTCCCGAAATTTTTCCGTTTTCAACAAATATATCAAAAATCCCGTCAATATTGTTTCTCGGATCGACCACATGTCCGTTTTTTATCATCAGTCTCTTATTCATAAGAAACCTCCGTCAAAAACAGCCCCTTTGGGTCTATCGCAAGAGGTGCAAGGTCACGGTTTCCCGTTTCAAGAATTTCTTTTATACGGTCAAGAGGAGTTTCACCTGTTCCCACGCTTATCAAAAATGCAACAATTATTCTTGCCATATTCGGCCAAAAATCATCCGCCGTAATATTAAATGAAATTTCGTTTCCGCCCGCATAAATATCAAGCGAATAAATTTCCCGTTCCGTCGATTTTTTTTGCTTTCTGTTGTCGGAAAATCCCCTAAAATCATGCTTCCCGATAAGATATGCCGCTGCATCCCGCATTTTATTTACATCCGGGCGCTTAAAACAATAATAATTATATTTTCTGTCAAACACACTCGGTACGTCGCCCACGGTCACATGATACTCAAATGTGAATTTCTTTGCATTAAACGCGGGATGAAAACGTAAATCCGCATCGGTCACATCAAGCACAGCTATATCACGGGGCAGATAGCGGTTTAAATATTGTTTGATTTCGGTTGTGCTCCTCTTTGATTCCGTTTTAAACGTACATACCTGGGCGAGCGCATGAACGCCCGCTTCCGTACGTATCGCAAAAATAAGTTCAACAGGCACTTTTTCCATTTCCGTCAAAACCTGCGATATTTTGTCGCCAATCGAGCTTTTGTCGTGCATTCCCGCTTTTGCAATCACGTTTCCGTCATATCTCGAGCCGTCATATTCTATTGTTAATTTTATGTTTCTCATTTGTCGATCTCCGCAAAATAAGCATCTATTCCGTCGCAAACAGACGTAACGATAAGCTTTTGATATTCTTCTTCGGCAAGCTTTTCTGCCTCTTCATAATTTGTCATATATCCGAATTGCATGATGCATACGGGCATTTTTGCCCAGTTTATCATGGTAATTTCGTTATTTCCGTATTGATAAGCTCTTTTTCTTGCGCCCGTGGCACCTGTCACCGAAGTAAGGATTTTATCCGCAAGCGTTTCGCTTTTTGTAATATTTTCCGGATCCACATAAGGATTATCGGACGCCGGAATTTGCGCATACATTCCCTTTACGCTTTGGTCATCAAAGGCATCTGTCTGGATTCCCACAAGAATCTCGGCATTTGCCTCGTTTGCGATAAGTGCCCGTTCCTTGTTTGACACGTCAACCTCATTTGATTCACGCGTCATTATGACCGTATATCCGCGGCTTTTCAGTTCATCCTTTATTAAATCCGCCACACACATGTTCCATTGAAACTCGTTTGTGTAATCATATACGCTTATTGCTCCCGTCGAACTCATTTTGGATGCGGTTTTTGCTGCACCTTCCGCAATTTCCTCCTGCTCCGTGTTTGTTTTCATCTGATGTCCGGGATCAAGGCATACGATATGCGAAATCCCGGTTGTGGGGATAACAGTCGGCGTAACAGTCACAATTACGGGTTCATTTGTAACAATCGGTTCATTTGTAATCATCGGCGTTATATTTTCAACCGGCGCCAAAGTAATTTCGCCGGTCGGTATTATCGCCCCCGTCACATCCACATATTTATCGTTATCATTTTTATTTATTCCCGTCTTATCGTTTATAACGGTCACAATACCCAAAAATAATGTTACCGCGAGCAAAATTATCACAGACGCAAAGGTAAGTGTTGTTTTTATATTTCCGTGCATTTTTTGTCCTCCGCTTCAGATTATCACTTAAACCTTATAATGATACCATTATTTTATTTTTTTGTCACCTTAAGCGGATCAAAAACTTCTCAAGACATTTTTTTGCACATAACGAATTTTTTACACAAGGCGGACTTTTACATAAAGCTTACTTTTTGCATAAAACAAAAGAGGCCTGAATAAATCAGACCTCTTTGTCTAAAGCTGCTTGGCAGAATCGAACTGCTGACCTCATCCTTACCAAGGATGCGCTCTACCGGCTGAGCTAAAGCAGCTTATGTAAGTTTTCCCTACGAGCGGAAATATTACCACAGTTTATGCTTTCTTGTCAAGCATATTTATTTGGTACTCCCGGCAAAAAATATTGCATTGATTGCGGATAAAATTAAGTGCGGACAAAAATTAAGCGTGAATTAAAATCAATTGCGGAAAAACATATTTTACCCTCTTTGGCGCACGATTTCATATGCCAAAATTCCCATTGCGACAGAAGCGTTTAACGAATCGATCCGGCCCTTCATCGGAATTGATGCCACAAAATCGCAATTTTCCTTTACAAGTCTCGATACGCCTTCACCTTCACTTCCGATTACAAGTCCTATCGGACCCTTCAAATCAAGGTCGTACATTCTTGTGCCGCCCATGTCGGCACAAACAAACCAAAGTCCTTTATCTTTAAGCTCCTTCATCGTGTTCACGATATTCGTAACCTTTGCGACAGGCATATAATTGAGTGCTCCGGCAGACGTCTTCGCAACCGTCCCCGTAAGGCCGACAGCCCTGTGCTTCGGAATAATTATTCCGTGTGCCCCCGCCTGCTCCGCAGTTCTTATTATTGCCCCAAGATTATGCGGATCCTCGATTCCGTCAAGAATAATTATAAAAGGATCCTCGTTTTTTTCTTTTGCCCTTTTCAAAATATCGTCAACTTCCGCATAATCATATGCCGCAGTAATCGCAATTACACCCTGATGCTTTTTGGTTTCGCTTAAAAAATCCAGGCGCTCCTTTGACACAAAATTAATGATCGTGTCCTTTTTACGTGCTTCCCTAACAATTGTTTGGACAGGGCCGTCCTTGCAGCCGTCAAGCACAAAAAGCTTGTCGACCGTTTTCCCCGATCTGAATGCCTCCAGCACGGCATTTCTTCCTTCTATCTTTGTTTCGTTAACAAATTCATTTGCATTTTCGTTCATTTTTGTTCCGTTTCCTGTTCTGTGACTTCCAAAGAGTCCCATCCCATATGTATGATTTCATACATTCTTTTGTACTCTTTTTTTAGATAAAGCCAGCCGATTAGCGCTTCAAATCCCGTCGCCTTGTGATATTCTCCGAGCGTGGCGCTTTTTGACGGCGAATAACTCTTTGCATTTCTGCCTTTTCTGTATATGTTTTGTTCCGTTTCGGTTAATTTGTCAAAAATATTTGTTATAATCTTTGCCTGCGTCACCGCTTTCGCAAAATATGTTGCCTTTCTGTTCAGCTTATCCACAGGCATTGCGCCGTTTGACAATAAACACGTCCTGATCGTAAGCTCATATACCGAATCTCCTATATATGCAAGGTCAAGCGGCGGAAACATGTCCGCGTCCGTCTCCGGGAGATTAAATTCAAGAATCAAATCCGTAATCACACTTATCTCCTTAAACAATCGTCCAAACGGTGCCCTCTCGTGTGTCCTTTATTTCGACATTTCTGCTCTTTAATTCATCTCTTATTGCATCCGCTGCCGCAAAGTCCTTGTTTTTCTTTGCTTCTTTTCTTTCTTCTATCTTTTTGTTTATAAATTCAAGAAGTTCGGGATCGATATCCTGATTTTCCTTTTCTTCCGAATCTCTCGTAAGCGACAAAGAAAGCACAGCGTCAAGCGCACTTACAAGCATAAGACGCGTAAATATGTTTACGTCCGCCGACAATATATCATAAAGCACGGTAAGTCCCGACGAAGTATTTATATCATTTCCCACAGCCGCAAGGAATTTGTCAATATATTCAAGATAAAATTCCGTATCAAGCTCTGTGCCTGCAGCAGCTTTTTTGACTTCCGAATTCACATCGAGATCGTCATGCACAGCCTTTTTTCTTGCATTTTCAATTTTTGCTGAGATTTCAGCTATTCTTTTCTCATCTAACTCAGTTTCTTTTTTGAGAGCTGTCACACGCTTTACAAGCTTTTCATATGCATTTTTGACATTCGAAAGAGCATCATAAGAAAACTCGAGCGGCTTTCTGTAATGCGATTGCAGGCAAAAAAGTCTGTAAACCATTGGGTCAAAGCCTTTTTCCGTCAAAACCGAAACCGTCAAAAATTCACCCTTTGATTTGCTCATTTTTCCTGTTCTGTCATTTAAGTGATGCACATGGAACCAGTAATTTACCCATTTGTGGCCGAGATAGCTCTCGCTTTGCGCAATTTCGTTTGTATGATGCGGGAACATATTGTCAACACCGCCGCAATGAATGTCCATATATTCACCGAGGTGCTTCATGCTTATGCACGAGCACTCTATATGCCATCCGGGATATCCGACGCCCCAGGGGCTGTCCCACTTTAAAGCCTGGTCTTCAAATTTTGACTTGGTAAACCAAAGCACAAAGTCGTTTTTGTTTCTCTTGTTCCTGTCCTCCGTAACATCGTCACGCACGCCGACAAGAAGCTCTTCTTCGTTTTGATTGCCGAAAACATAATAATTCTTAAGCTTTGACGTATCAAAATATACATTTTCGCCCGCTTTATATGCATATCCCTTTTCAAGGAGCACCTCTATCATATGAATGAACTCGGGGATGCAATTTGTTGCGGGCTCCACAACATCAGGGCGCTTTATGTTGAGTTTCTTACAGTCTTCCATAAAAGCATCCGTATAATATGCGGCAATTTCCATTACCGTCTTGTGTTCACGCTTTGCGCCCTTAATCATCTTGTCTTCGCCGGTGTCGGCATCGCTCGAAAGATGCCCGACGTCTGTAATGTTCATGACACGTTTTACGTTATAGCCGGCAAACTTAAGTGTCTTTTCAAGCACATCTTCCATTATATAGCTTCGCAAATTTCCGATATGAGCAAAATGATAAACCGTAGGACCGCATGTATACATAGAAATTTCACCGGGTACATTCGGCACAAGTTTTTCCGTTTTTCTTGTAAGTGTATTAAAAAGCTGAATTTTATTTTCCATTTAATTTTTCCTCATGCTTTCGACAAGCTCTTTAAGCTCCATATAATCCTTTTTTAACTGCTCGATATCGTTTTTGACGGGATCGGGAAGATGCACCTGATCCATGTCCTCACGCGGCACTCTCACGTTGTCGCGCTTCACTATTCTTCCCGGAACACCGACCACCGTTGAATTCGGCGGCACTTCGCTAAGAACAACAGATCCCGCACCGATTTTTGAATTGTCACCGACGGTAAAGCTTCCGAGCACCTTTGCTCCCGCAGAGATCATTACGTTGTTGCCTATTGTGGGATGTCGTTTTCCCTGTTCCTTGCCGGTGCCTCCGAGAGTCACTCCCTGGTAAAGCGTGACATTGTCACCGATTATTGTTGTTTCGCCTATTATTACGCCCGTACCGTGATCGATAAAAAGTCCTTTTCCGATCTTTGCGCCCGGGTGAATTTCTATTCCCGTCCTGTGAGCCGTACGCTGCGAATACCATCTCGCAAGAAAATAAAATTTGTGTTCATAAAGCCAATGTGCTCTTCTGTGTCTGAGTATTGCTCTGAATGACGGATACAAAAGCACTTCAAGTGAGCTCTTTACCGCAGGATCGCGTTCCTTTATTACGGCGACCTCTTCCTTAAATGTTTTAAAAAATCCCATGGTTTCTCCTTTTTACATATCGTGATTGTTCTTTAAGCAGCCCGTACAGCCCGAACAACCGCCGCATGATGCGCCGGATATGTGGGATCTTTTTTCCGATCCGAAGGAATCGTAGTCATACATATTCAAATCCAAATCAAAATTTTTGGCGTCACGTACGCTTTCAATAAGGCATACCGCCTGGGCGGCAATCCCGAGCCCCGTGCCCGTAAACCCGAGTCCTTCCTCGGTTGTGGCTTTAATATTAACCTGAGAAACATTGATATTTAACGTATTTGCTATATTTTCGCGCATTTCAGCGATATGTGCGGCAAGCTTCGGTTTTTGGCAAATTATGGTTGCATCGATATTTTCTATGACAAAAAGGTCTTTGAGTAGTATATCCCGCACCTTTGAAAGCAAAACAAGGCTCGAAATATCTTTATATTGATCGTCGGAATCCGGAAAGTGCCTTCCTATGTCGCCGAGCGCCGCAGCACCGAGCAATGCATCCATTATCGCATGCGTAAGCACATCCGCATCCGAATGCCCAAGCAGGCCCTTTTCGTACGGCACCAAAACACCGCCCAAAATAAGCGGCCTGTTTTCCGTAAGTTTATGCACATCATATCCCGTTCCGATTCTCATACAAAACCTCATTTTTTCTTTTATCGAGTCCCAAACCTAACAGTATATTAAATCACGGATATGCATTTTTTGCAAGAAAAACAACTGAACAAAAAAGAACCGTCCGAAAACGGTTCAAAATTTGTAAAGATTTGCCCGCAAGTCTTTACATCTGTTTTAGTTTTCTTTTTCGCTTTCTTCCGGCGGATAATAAATTGCGGGGATTTCGGCATCCTCATATCCGTAAACCACTTTCGAAAAATTATTGCATACTTCTCTGAATGTTTCGGATGAATAGGAAATTCCGAAAAGCAGCGCAAGCCTGTTAAAATTAAGCGGCGAAATTGCGCTTCCCCACTCCGTATCGTCTTCAATATGGCGATTATGCAAAAGGCATCCCGGAGTAAGCCGATATGTTGTTCCGTCATTTTTGTTTACACAAAGGATCTCAACGTAGTCCCTGTTATCCTTTTTGAATACAAGCTCAAAATCCTTCCGTTGAGCGTCCAAGTCTTTTTCCGGATCAAGCACAGCGATATTTGACATATCACTCTCTTCTTCTCCGATAAACAATCCTCTCTTGTTGTTATATTTTACAAGTTCAATCAGCTTATCGATACTTTTTTGTTCAAGTACCGCACCTATCGGAGCCGAATCCGAATTTGTCAAAAATGCGATTAACGTATCGATTTCGTTTTGGGACAACAATGTTTTATCTTCAGCCATAACAATCTCCGTTTCGTCTTTGATATTTTTTGTCTTAATAATGTTTTATCATAATTACAATA
>CAVJHK010000009.1:0-52975 GCA_963649295.1 Lachnospiraceae bacterium
CGAATCATAAGTATTAAGAATTGTAAGCTCCAGATAATCCGTCTTTGTTGTGCCGTCGGTTGCGGAATTGATATATGTAAATTCTCTTCCCTTGCCGCCGTCAAAAGATGTCTTTACGTCTGTGATGTTGATATATCCCTTTTCATAGAGCTTATAAGGAATATCGGTTGCAACCTTTAAGAAATTGTAGGATTCCTGATTTGCAAAGCCTGCATCGCTTTCTGCAAGGTCAAGTCTTACAGAATATGTTCCGTCGCCGTTAATAACCGCATCCGTGAACACACCGCCGTTGTTTGTTGCATTGTTGTCCGCATCCCAGCCCGTAAGATGTGTAAAATAATCATTATCGGCATTCTTGCCGTAAGATGTTTCAAACCATTCGTTACGGAAAATATAGTTGGGGCTCGTCTGAAGAGCCATGTATGCGTTATATGTCTGCTTCATTGCGCCTTCATAATCAAAGGTGTCAACTTCTTCGACATATTCCTTTTCTGCGGCAACATATGAGAATGTAACTTCCATCTTGTTGATGCCCGGTATTTCCTTGGGGATCGAAATCCATGTGCAATCGTCAACCACGCCGTCATAGCTTCTTGCATCATTCGGAACAAATGTTACCCATTCGTTATAAAGGTTCATTCTTGTAGTGATTCCGTCATCGGAAGATGTATAAGGCTTTCCGGTAAGAGTATAATTTTCACCGTTAAGCTTTACGGATTCAATCTTGATTGTATATCCGGGGAAAATCTTTTCCGCATCCTGGATACCGATTGCAAGGAAATCAAAGCTGTCATATGTGACGCCTTCGCCAAGATCAAACGATACCGTATATTTGCCTTCGCCGTTCACTTGAACGTCATCCGCATAATTTCCCCAATAAGAGGCTGCCCAGCCGCCTACGGAATACATAAGGTAAGCATAAGGAATGTGATATGTGAACGTGATTTCGATCTCGTTTGTGCCCACATGCTCTTTTCCGATTATCTGTGCGCTTGCGTCCGTAATGTCGCCGTATCCGCGCGCATCATCGGGAACTGCCGATACTCACTCGTTGTAGATATTCATTCTTGTCGAAATTCCGTCATCACTCGATGTATATCCGAGTGTCGTTTCTACTTCGGCACCATTGATCTTAACTGAATTAAGCTCGATGCAGCCTGCGGGGAAAGCGATTTCGCCGTAGGAAATTCCGAGTGCAAGGAATGCGAAATTGTCAAATGCCGTATCCGTCTTCATCTTTACGGTATACTGTCCGGGTCCCTTAATTGCAACATTTTCGGGATGAGAACCGGCATATTCGCTTCCGTCATACCAGTACTGTGTCGACCAGTTGCTGTCCGCAAACATGATATAAGCCGTGGGAATATAATAATCAAAAGTAACTTCCATGCTCTTGATTCCCTTGATATCGTTTGCAATACAGAAAGGCGTCGAATCGGATGTGTCCCCGTCATAGCTTCTTGCATCTGCCGGAATATCCGTTACCCATTCGTTGTAAAGGTTCATTCTTGTCGTAATACCGTCATCCGATGATGTATAACCCTTTGAAACCTCAATCTCGGAGCCGTTTATTTTGATTGACTGAATCTTGATTGTGGCTCCCGGGAACAACGTTTCACCGTTTTCGATTCCGAGTGCGGCAAACGCAAATCCGTCAAATCCCGCCTCGCTTGCGATCGAAACGGTATATGTGCCTGCCTCGCTTATTACGAGATCCGTATCGTCGGCAGCCCATTTTGATGTGCCCCAGTCACTGCTTGCATACATAATGAATGCTTTTGCCTGTGCGGGTGCTTCCTCAGCAGCCGCATCATTTGCACCGTCATCCGCAAAAACGCTTGTAAGGTTCATCGGTACGGTTAAAACAAGTGCAAGCAGAAGTGCAAATACAGCTTTTAACTTTTTTCTCATTTTGAGATCCTCCCTTTTTAATATCCTTCTCATACCCTTTTAAAGACCGGCATGTAGTCTATGGGTGCGGAAACCGTAACCGTTTCCGTTCCCTTATATATCGCGCCCGTGGAAGTGAGCTGCCACTGTCCTTTGGGCAGATATACCTTTCTTTCTCTCATTCCGAGTTCAAATATCGGTGCGACAAGATAATCGCTTCCGAACATATACTGGTCTGAGAGTTCCCAACACTTTTCATCGTCCGGGAATTCGTAAAACATAGTGCGGATAAGCGGCGAGCCGTTTTCCGTGCTTTCCTTATACAGGTCTGTTATGTAATCGTGGAGAGAAATGCGAATGTCATAATATTTGCGCATTATTTTGTAATTATCCTCGCCGTAGCTCCACAATTCATTGGGCTGTCCCGTATGAAGATATCCGCCTCCAAAGTCTCTTGTATCAAGCGGTGGAATATTGTAAGGCCCTCTGTCGCCATGCATTCTGAATACCGCAGAATAAACTGCAAATTGGTACCACCTGATGAGAAGTTCCCTAAAATCGGGATCAAAAACATTGTCTGTCATAAATCCGCCGATGTCGGTCGTCCACCACGGAATTCCGGCAAGTCCGATATTTAATCCCGCCATAACCTGATCCTTAAAGGCCTCAAAGGTACTCGGCACATCACCCGACCATACAACGTTTCCGTATTTTTGGCTGCCTGCCCAGCAGCTTCTGAGCAGATTTACCGGAGTCTCCGCGCATATCTTTTCCATTTTGTCATAAAAGATACGGCTGAAATATTGCGGATAAAAGTTGCTGCAGGATAATGCCGGCCCCGCATAATAACGGAAATTGTCAAAGTCGTAAACGCCGTAATCCGGCTCCGAATTGTCAAGCCAGAAGGCGTCGATGCCATAGTCATAATAATTTTTTTTGCATATATTCCATACATATTCGCGGGCTTTCGGATTAAATACGTCAATTTCAACGCAGTCGCCCTGGTAATCGTATGTTTGCGGTTCACCGCGCTCTGTGCGTATAAGAAGCCCCATGTCCATCATAGGACCAAAGTTTTCGCTTCTTCTGTCAACGCTCGGCCAGACGGAAACAATTACCTTTATTCCCATTTTGTGAAGCTCATCAACCATTGCCTTGGGATCCGGCCAGTATTTTGTATCAAATTTCCAATCTCCCTGAACCGTCCAGTGGAAGAAATCGATTACAATTTGATCTATCTTTATGCCCTCTTCTTTGTATTTGTGGGCAACTTCCAAAACTTCTTCCTGCGTGCGGTAACGAAGCTTGCACTGCCAAAGTCCCATAAGGCTTTCGGGAAACATCGGAGCATGTCCCGTGACGCATGTATATTTTGCGAGTATTTCTTTTGGTGTGTCTCCCGCACAAATCCAGTAATCGCATACATCAGTGGCCGCTGCCGTCCAAACCGTGATATTGTTTGCAAATACTGCTTCTCCGATTGCGGGATTGTTCCAAAGGAATCCGTAACCGTAAGACGAAACCATAAACGGAACCGTTATCTGACTGTTTCTTTGGGCAAGTTCAAGCGTGCATCCCTTTAAATCAAATTGATTGTATTGGTATTGCCCCATACCGAATATTTTTTCGTTTTGATTGCTTTCAAAGCGTACCTTGAGCTTGTAGAGGTTGCTTCCGATTATGCCCTTCCATTCGCGATTGACGGTCTTTAGGCATCTGCTTTCTTTTGAAACGGTTCCGCCGTAGCAGCGGTAATCCTCGCGCAAAATAAGTTTTTCATCCTTATAAAAGCTTATTACGCTTCCGTCGTTTACCGTGGCCTTTATGCGGCCGTTTGTGATTTCCGCAATCTTCCGCTTATCCATAAATCCGCCGGAATTGTAATATTCTTCTTCAAAGAAGCGGATTTCGGGAGTAATTCTGTCCACACTTTCCGTAAGCGCCCATATTTTCTCGGGGATTTCGGGATTCATTGTCGCACGTACTCTTAGAGCATCCTTTCCCCATGGCTCGATTTTTAAAATTTCACCGTTTTTGTATACATAAAGCGCATTGTCTTTTTTAACAAATTCCATTTGATTGTTTTATTCATCCTTTCCGATGTTTTCTTTGAAAATTTTTGTTTCAAGCGGGTTCATGTGTGTTACCTGCCCGTTTATCACGACTTCCTTTTCTTCTTTCGTATTGTTGAAATAAGATATGATTTTGAAGCTATCTCCCGTCCTTACCGTAAATTCAACGTTGTCGGGAAGAATTTCATATTTTATTTTCAAGTCGGTAAATATTTTGGCAAAGAGCTTTTTGTAAGCACGTTTTTCCGGAGATGTTCCGACATAATATACCGTTCCGAACCCAAATTTGTTTTTTGTGGCTGCAGGGCAATTTTTGTATCTTCCGTCCGCATATGTTGCGATAACTTCCGCAGTAACGGGTTCCGTCACATCACACCAGACGGATGCCGTATATTCGGTATTGTCGGATGTCTTAATTTTGATTTTTCTTTTTCCGCACGAATCAAATTTTTTAATGCTTATTCCGGCAATATCAGAAAAAGCCGCCGGAAGCGTTTTTCCGAATATGCAATTTCCGTTTTCGTTTTTGACGCCCGAACGAAATGTCAAAAGAACGGTACCGCCATTGCGGACAAATTCGGTTATATTTTTTTGCGTTACGGGATTTGTAATTACATGACACGGCACAATCACAAGCTTATAACCCGAAATATCCGCTTCTTCATGAATTACGTCGACGTTTTGCGCAAGTGACACAAGCGCCAAATGGATTTTTTTGAGTTCCCCTTCATAATCAAATCCGTCCGAATGAAATTGATTGTTAAAGGAATTATATTGTTCGGCAGACGTTAAAATTGCTATATCCGAAACAATTTTTGTATCCGTGATTTCGGGAAAGTCATGCACCGTATCTATAAAATCCCTAACCTCTGCAAGTCTGTCATTATCAAGGTTATCGTGATTCAACAGTCCGTAACAGAACATTTCCGCACCGGTCACCGCCGTCCGCCATCTGAAAAAGCTTATCAGGCTCGCGCCGTGCATAACCGCCTGAAGCGCATAAGACTTATACATTCCGGGGTCTGGTTCCTCAGAAATCGGCCCCCAGCCGCCCATAGGTCCGCCGAGCTGTTCCAAAATCCAAAAATCTTTTTGTTTAAAGCCTCTCACAAAATCAAGCGCATAGGCATTTGAATATACGCTTTCGGGATCGTCGGGGAAATTTACAGGCGGGTAATTGTCATATCCCGCATAATTCAGTTCCTTAAATTCAAGATGATAATCGGGTCTGTGATAACAAAAGCACGAATTTGTCGTAATTATTGCATTTTTGTCTTTTTCGCGGATTATGTCCGCCTGAAATCTTATATAATCCGCAAGAGACTTTGCCGCAAATTTTTCACGGTCGAGCATATATGCTGGATTGTACCAGCCTGCAAAGCACTCTTTTTCGCGTGTGAGCTCTATTTCGGAAAAATCCGTTATTTCACCGCTCCATACGTCAAGTCCCCAGGTTTTGTTGATTTTCTCTGCCGTACCATATTTGTCTTTTAAATATTCTCTGAATTTTTTTGTGCATGCACGGCATGTGCAATGATTGCTTTCGAGCTCATTGTCGATTTGCCATGCATAAATTCCCGATTTTCCCGCATATCGGTCTGCCATTTGCTTTATGATACGGGCAGCGTAAAATCTGAAATTTTCGCTTTCCAAGCACCTGTGCCCGCGGATCCCGATTGGTTTTGTATTTCCCGTAAGATCCGTACTCACCGTATCCGGGAATTTTCTGTAAAGCCATACGGGAGCGCAATTTGTGGGAGTTCCCAGGATCACCTTCATTCCATACCGGTTAATGAGATTTATGATCTTATCAAGCCATGCGAAATCAAATTCATTTTCACGAGGTTCCATGCGGCTCCAGGCAAATTCACCTATTCTTACCGTATCAAATCCGCATTCGCCGATGCGCCTCACATCGTCTTCCCAAATGTTTTCGTCCCAATGCTCGGGATAATAATCAACTCCTACGGTTATCATGTTTGAACCTTTTTCATGTCTTTTTTAATCAAATTTATCATATCTATGGTTATGACTTGCTTGCGTGTCTTGGCTGTATTTTTTAAGTCTTTGCGTTAGCCCGCATATACTTCTTCAAATCCATACGCAGCCGCTCGGAAGTAGTGAATTCCTCCGGCTTAAGTTAAAGTATTACGGTAAGTATATGTTGTTTTCCGTCCTTAGGCACGTCTACAGTATCTGTTGACGGAGCGCCGTCATAATTAAATATGCTGTCACTTGTCACTCTGAACGAATGCCTGCCGCTTACTTTTACGTCTATCGAACCTTGTTCAAAGTTGAGTATATATTCATAATCGTCAGTATCACGCTTTAAGACGGGACTAATCGTAACACGCCCGTCGTGAACGTCGACACCCGAGAATTCAAAGAGTGCAAGTGTAAGCCACGATGCCGTTCCCGAAAGCATGGGACCGATATTTTCGCCCGTCTCCGAGTTGTTATATTGAGTACAAAATCTCGGATTTCCCTTAAGCACGAACGGATCTTCCTGAGTTACATAGGGAAGTGTCTTTCCTATCATAAAGAATGCAAGGTCGCGGAGCTTTTCGGCAAGACGCACATCTTTTACCCACTTTGCCGCTTTTAAGGATGCCGTTGCCGCCATCATTGCCGCATGCTTGAACACACCGCCGTTTTCTCTGTCGCCCGGGAAATAAAGCTGTGTGCCGCAGAAAATGTCAAGCTTGTCAAAATCCACAAGTGTGCAAAGCTTGAGTCCCGCATTCGTTTTAAGATATCTTTCAACTATTCCGAGCATTGTGGAAATCTGTTCTTCGGTTGCGGTATTCGCAAGTATTGCCCAGCTGTATGAGTTGAGGAAATATGTTCCGTCGATTTCAGGCACCATCGAAAGTCCGTCTTTGCCTGCACCGAGATATTTATATTTTCTGTCGTCATTTATTAAGCATCTTGCAAAAAAGTCACCCTTCCAGGCATTTTTCTGCATGCTTTCACGGACTCTTGCGGCTATAAATTCGGCTTCGCGCGCGTCTTTATTTTTCCCCAAGTGACACGCCATATCACGGATTGCGTCAGCCGCAATTATTAAGAGGCACGCATTCATCACGCTTTCCGTAAGATCGTTTTCCCACGGAACACCGTATTCTTCATTCTTATCCTTTAATTGCTTTAAGTAAAGTGCTTCCTTTTCGGGGCCCTGCAATACGTTTTTGTCAAGACGGAGCGTGTCGTTCCAGTCGGCCTTGTCAAGGAGAGGCATAAAATTCTTGCCTATCGAAATCCTGCCGCTGTATGTGAGTATTGCCATGAGCGTGTCCCAAAGAGGACGCTTTTTCTCTTCTCCCGCAATCATAAATTCATCGTTTAGGAATTCGTAGTCGCCGGTAAGACGAATATATCTGTCAACCGCCTGAACAAGCCACAATTGATCGTCGGAGCAGTCACCCGGCTCTTTCCCCCTGAACGTAAAGTTGTGATATGCATATCCCATACGGAATACATTCATAACCCAGGCGGAAAGAAGCTCTTTTACAAGTTTGTTTTCGCCGATTGCGCTTAAATAGTACATCGAAGCGTATATATCCTGGATTTCCCTGAAGCCCGTCTCGCGATATGATTTTTGAGTCCATGCAAAAGCACGTGAAACATATGTTTGATAAAGCGTCTGGAAAGGAAGGTTGTGACCCGTATATGCGTCAAACATTTCATCGCCCGTGCGGGGTGTCAAATAACCCGGATATCTGTTCCAAAAGTCAACAACAGCTTCGTATGTTTTATTCCAGTGCTTTTCATCGGAATATTTATCAATCAAAAGCCCCAGAGCCCGCTCAAAGTCTTCGGTAATGTCTTCCTTGTCATGGTCATCCATCATGCCGACAAATTCATAAATATTTGCAGTTTTTTGAGGCTCAACCGCAACACGCTTCCCCATTGCGAAGAACGGTGCCATTTTTCTGTTAAAGGAATTCGGAAGCTCTTTGACAAGCTCCGGATGGATCAAATCACCGTTTCCCACAAAGTCGGGGTAGCTTGCGCAAAAAGAATCAAGGAATTCTCCGTTTTCGATAAGGAAGGCGAAGCGCTTTTCAGATGCGCATTGCCTGGGACGGTGGTGAAGAGTCATCGCTATAGGCTTCCCGTCCCTATAAAACATTTCGCTCTCCGCAACGATATTTGCATATACGATATCATTTGCGATTGTTGAAGGATCTGTAATTCCGAACATTCCCGTCATTACGATTTTTAAATCGCGCTTTTGGTCCGTAAGGTTTGTAATTTCAACGCGCTGCGTTTCCACGGCATTCGGAAGCCCCGGTTCCTGCGGCAAAATAAATATTGTACGGCGGATAAGGAGTCCGCATTTTGTTTTATAAGTAATTATCGTGCGGCTTTGCGAATGAACGCATTCGGCGCTTTCGACATTTTCCTTTAAATAAGCAGAATAGAAAATCTGTTTGCCGTTTTCTGTAATATAAAACTGTCTGTTTGCGGGCTCTCCGTTTTCCGAAAGCTCAAGCACATAACGTGTTGCAAGCACCTGATTTCCGCCCGTTCCGCGGAAGGAGCCGCGTCCGAGAGCATCAAGCGCACTCTTCGGCGTTGTATAAAGAGGGTAGGGATATCCCGCACGGTTACCGAGAAGGAGGTTAACCGGATAGTGCGACCCTACGGGATATCCCATCAAGTCTATTGACAATTCTCCGTTTTTGTTTAATTTGCCTTTGCTTGCAAAAAGTCTTTCATATATTTCGATAATCGCTTTTTCGATATCTGCGGAAACGTTTTCTTCTCCATTTTCCGTAAAGCATTTTACTTTTCCCTCAGAAAGCAGCAAAACCTTGTTGTCGGTATTATTTGTAAGCCACCCTTCCGTCCGCTCATCATTCAATAAATGTGCGCATATGGGCGCATAATAAAGGAGTCCCGTGAAGGCGAGAGCCGATGTTCTGTCGGCACTGTAAAAAACGGCATCCGTTCTCTTTGACAAAATTCCGCGATCCGCAAATTTCTTTCCTATAAATTCTTCCGCGGTAATTTTTTGAGAACGTGCTCTTTCTGTTGTAAATCGGTTCAATTCAGACGACATATCGTCCCTCCTTCTTGTATTTCACCCGATATCGTAATGCACTTCGGCATAAATTTATCGGGATTTTCTATTTCAAATATCAATTGCTCGGCAGCCGCATATCCGATTCCGTGCGCATCCTGGTGATAGGTTGTAAGCTTGGGTCTTAACATACTTGCAAGCCTTATTCCGTCATAGCCGAAGCATGACAGATCTTCCGGAACGCGTAAGCCCGCTTCTTCTGCCGCCGTAAGCCCGCCGAGCGCCGAAATATCATCGGGATAAATAATGCATGTGGGTCTGTTTTCGAGAGAAAGCAGCTTTTTTGTTGCCTGTCCCGATGCCTTTGGGCTTCTGAAGGCGGTTTGCACAATATATTCCGTGGGAGTCTCAAGTCCGCAGTTTCTCATGCCTTTTGTGAATCCCGCAAGACGCTGTAACGTAATATCACCCATCTCGCCGTAAAGAAAGGCTATTTTTTTGTGGCCGAAGCCGTATAAATAATTTACGATATCTTTTAAACTTGCCTCATTGCTTCCGTATATACAGCTTCTCCCGTCAAAAGAATGATCGATGCTCACAACGGGCAAGTCGCTGTCAATAAGCTGTCGAACCTGCTCTATGTCAAATTCACCGGCCGTGATAATCACTCCGTCACATTGCCTGTTCTTTGCATGCTCAAGATAATTCATGTCGGCGGCTTCAAGAAAAGTGATATCGTATCCGGATTCCGCCGCCCTGTTTCTTATTGCTTCAAGTACAAGAGAGAAATATTCGTGAGCCATGTCATTTTTGAAAAGAATGCCTATATTGTGTGATCTGTTGGTACGCATCGTACGTGCGGCGGCATTCGGAAAATAGCCGAGTTCACGTGCTTTCTTGCGGACCATTTCCGCATTTTCGGGACTTATTCCTTTTTTGTTGTTCATGGCCTTGGAAACTGCAGAAACCGAAACTCCGCATTCTTTTGCCAGTTCCTTTATGGTTATCATCTTTCACTCCCTATTCCGGATGCTTTGACGCTTTCGATGTTTTCAGTACTTTCAGTGTTTTCAGCACTTTCAGTGTTTTTAATGTTTTCGAAACTTTTTCGTAATCTTCGAAACACAGCGAAAACGTTTTACTTGTCGTTAGTTTACTTTAATTTAATTTCCGTGTCAACAGTTTTTGTGCAAAATTAATAATTTTTATTTTGGTATGGGGCGATTTTTGGATAAGATTGATATAAAAATGCGCAACTCAGAAGTGATATCGGGATTAAGATATGCCTTTGTAAAGGAACTTTTTACGGATTTTTACGGATTTTTACGGATTTTTACGGTTTTTTATGTTTCTTGCGGAAAACGTTTTATACGCGTTATTCTTGGATGCCATACACATACAAAAGCAGCGTAACCCGTGCTTTAAAAACAAAAAAAAAAGAACGGACACCGCATCCGTTCTTCTTATGTTTCAATTTTTATATCATTTTATTTCCCCTGTTAATTTCCCCTTATTAAGTTTTCTCTCGTTATTCCTTATTGTTTTTTCTCGTTATTCCTTATTGATTTTTCCCCCCCTCGTTATTCCTTATTGATTTTTCCCCCCCCTCGTTATTCCTTATTGATTTTCCCCTCGTTATTCCTTCACCGCTCCGCTTGATACTCCCATAACAAGAAACCTTGACAGGCAGAAATACAATATCACTATCGGAACCGCTATAAATATCGAGCCTGCGGCAAAACGCGTAAATTCCGTTTCGTCAAGCGCCGTAAGTCCGACCGCAACCGTCCAGAGATTTTTGTTTTTGAGCAGCATCTTCGGCAAAATAAAATCGCTCCACGGCCACGCAAAAAGTGTAAGCGACGTATAGACAAGCATAGGTTTTGAAAGCGGCATCGTGATTTCAAAAAATATACGCCAGTTTCCCGCACCGTCGATTCTCGCAGCCTCATAAATCGTCCCGGGAATCGTATCAAAAAATCCCTTTTGCACAAGATACCCCATCGGCGCACCGGCCGCAGATATGAGTATCAGGCTCCAAAGATTATTGATAAGATTAAAGTTGATCATGATAAGGTGAACAGCCGTCATTCCCATAAAGCCCGGAAACATACTGAGTATAAGTGTCCCCTTCATAAGTGTCTTTCTGCCCTTAAATTCAAAGCGGCTTATCGTATATGCGGTCAGAATCACAAGCACCGTTCCGATTAACGATGACATCACGGCAACAAAAAGTGTATTTTTAAGCCAATTCGGATAATCATACATTTTTGTGTCGGTAAAAAGCCGTATATAGCTGTCAAAGCTCAGCTCCTTCGGGAAAAATCCGTCTATGTCATAAATGGATCCCGATTTTGAAAAGCTCGCAAGCACAATCCACACAATCGGAAATATAAATATAAGACTAATTGCGATAAGAACAATATGCGTAACAACCGAGTCGAGGACGTAATGCTTATTCACATGCTTTTTCATCTGTACGTGTCCTCCTTTTTGTATGCTTTTGAATTAACATAAACCGCAAGCGAAATTATGCTTGTTATTATAAATATGATAAGGCTTATTGCGGCTCCGAGGCCGTAATAATTGTTTGAATATGTGAGGTTGTATAACCAGTTGATAAGGAGATCCGTGTCGCTTGCAAGGAAATATCCGTCCGTATAAAGTCCGTTCCTTAGAAAATAGAATACGCCGAAGTTGTTGAAATTCCCAATAAAGCTTGTAATAAGCACGGGCGTTGTCGAAAATATGACAAACGGAAGCGTTATATGGGTAAATTGCTTAAATTTGCCAGCACCGTCGATTGCCGCCGCATCATAAAGCTCCGTATTCATGTTTGAAAGAATTCCCGTTGCAAGAAGCATGGATGTAGGAATGCTTATCCAGGCATTTACAAATAAGCCTATAAGCTTTGCCTTGAGCCCCGCATCCATGTCAAGAAATCCTATCGCCTGTCCGCCGTTCATCGTAATGTAATAGTTAATCGGTCCGCCGTAGCAGAACATGAATTTGAAAGCAAGAAACGATATAAATCCCGGAACAGCATAGGCAATAATCGGAAACGAACGCCAGATTGCTTTTCCTTTTATGCACTTTTTGTTGAGAAGAAGCGCAAGTCCGAGGCCTCCGAAATAATTTAACATAGTTGCCGAAAGTGCCCAGACAAAGTTCCATCCGAGAATCTTAAAAAATGTGGTCTTAAGTTCTGTAAGCGCAAGCAGCTTTTTAAAGTTGTCAAGCCCCACCCAGTCAACAAGTGCAGGCGGAACAATGTCTCCGCCGTAATTTGTAAACGCGATAAGAATCATGAATATAATCGGCATGATGTTGAATACCACAACGCCCGCAACCGGTATAAAAAGAGCCGCAATATAAAACTTCTTGTCAAAAAACGTTCCCACAGCCGTACAAAAAGCCGGAAGACGTTTTCCCGCCTTTAATTTTTGCTCGCTTTCGTATGCATCACGTACATTTGAAATATAAAATCCCAAAACAAATGCCGTTATCACATAACAAATAACACCGCGAAGCAGCATCATGACGGAATCGTCGCCTTTTATGCCGAGCCATGCGTCACCTTCTATGGTACCGAGTGTAAAAAAGCCTTTTATGTCAGCCACACCTGCAAGCACCATATAGATAATGTAGCTTATGGCAATGCTTAAATACAAAAGTCCTTTTATAGCCTGCCCCTGTAATATTTGCCCGCTTCCCATAAGAATCATCGAAAGCTTGACTCTGAAGCCCGATTTAAAATATTCTGTTAATGTTTGTTTTGCTTTTTTCATCTCAAACCCTTGACTCTTGATAATCCGTTATTTTGCAAGCGTGTAAATCGCATCGTAAACCTGTTCGGAAACTTTTTTTAGTCCCGCCTCTATTTCTGTGAGTCCGGGATATTTTTTTGTTTCGTCCGAAGTTCTGAACGCATCTTTTGCGATATCCGCAAGGAATGTATGCATGGGCGTCCAAACCTGGTTAAGTTCTTTTACCGACGGCATAAGATAAATTCTTCCGCTTTCGAGCGATGTAAAGATCTTTTCGGTTGTTCCGCCGGATTCCTTTGCCACATCACTCCTCGTAGGTGCGATTCCAAGCATATCCATGCGGAGCTTTATCATCTCATAGCTTGTCGCAAAATTTACAAATGCTTTTGCGGCTTCTCTGTGCTCCGTATAAGAGCTGATTCCGTATCCGTTGACGCCGCCCATTACAACGGTGTCAACAAAGTCTGCGTCCGTCATTTTTGACGAGTCCTGCGACAAATCACCGTTTGCGGGCATTTTGGCGGGGATTTCCGTCATGATCAGGTTTTCTTTTGCTTTCAAAGTCGCAGCAGTGCTGTCAAGTCCTTCCTCTTCATAAATAAGCGCAAGCTTTTCCGCAAAAAGCACATATGTGTCGGGCGTCGAAATCGCAAAGGCATAAGTTCCGTTCGCAAGCTTTTCATACCTGTTGGAGGTGATTGTATCGTCAATCGTGCCCTCATTCATAAGATAAGCAAACTGCTTCATCGCACTTATTCCGAGAGCGGCATTTCCCGCATGAAGTCCGATATCGGTTGTGTCAACCGTACCGTTATCATTTTTCTTAAAAACATATCCTCCGTACGAAAAGATAAATTCACCGTTCATGTAAAGATCGTTGTAACTTATCATGAGTCCGTACTTTGAATCCTTGTTTTTGCTTGCATCATTATCTCTTAAATATTTTGAATATGCATACAGATCGCACCAGTTTTCAAGGAAATCGGGTGTGTCGTTATTGTCACGGTCCCACTCGTTCTTCCAATTGTCGGGAAGCATGTCTTTTCTGTAAAAAAGCATCGGTTCCTGGATATTAACGGGAATTCCGCATGTATAAACAATTCCGTCAATATTTATCTTAAATGCGTCCCAGGCGGCATCGGGAGTAAATTCAGAAGCATCAAACTCAGACGTGTCAAGCGCCAGAATATGCTTATCCTGAGCATACTTCATAAGAATGTCGTTTGCCTGATAAAGTATATCGGGACCGTAGCCGTAAGGGCCGTTTTGCGCAAGATCCGTATATTCGTCCATGTCGGCATCCACGGCAACAATATTATATTCGGCATATTTTTCGTTAAAAGCCTTTAAAAGTTCCTCAAAATAGCCTTGCTTTTTGGCTGTATCGTTTTCGAGTATCCGAAGAATGATTTGTTCTCCCGTCGGATTTATGCTGCTTTCGCTCGACTTTTCGTTTTTTTCACCACCGCATGCCGCCGACGAAAAAATTGTCAAAGCAGCAAGTAATCCCGCCGTAATTTTTCTTATTGTTTTATTCATAAACATATCTCTCCCTGTCCTTAAAAATAACAAAGCTTTCGGGACTTATCGATATATCATAAAATTTACCCCCGGTTTTCGTATGATTTACGACAAGCGTATAAATATGATTTTCCGTCACCGAATTAATTATAAGCATATCATTTTCGGCCGTAAACTCATATTTTCCTTTAGACAGCTCCGTATTTTGTCTTAAATCCGAAAGCTTGCGGATAAGCTCATAAATATCTTCGTATTCGGATGACTCCGGCACTTTTTCCCAGTCCATGCATTTTCTGCAGTCGGGGTCATATCCGCCCGCGGTCAAAATTTCCGTTCCGTAAAAGATGCACGGAGCGCCGGGATAAAAGAAAAGAATCGCAAGAGCTTCCTTCATTGCCTGCCTGTTTTCCTTTATTTGCGTAAAAAATCTGTGCGTATCGTGCGAATCCAGGAGATTCAGCATCATGCGGTTTATGCCCGACTTGTTTCGCATAATGAGCTCGTTTAACCTGCATGCCGTTCCGTATGCGTCTTCCGCATCAAAAGCAAAAAAGTCAAGCATTGCCTTTGTAAACGAGTAATTCATTATGCCGTCATATTGATCGCCGCGCAGGTTTCTGTATGCGTCATGCCAGTTTTCGCCGATTATCACGACATCCGATTTGGCATTTTTTACGGCAATTCTGAATTTTCTCCAATAATCGTCGCTTATTTCGTCAGACACGTCAAGCCGCCAGCCGTCGATATCAAATTCTTTTATGTAATAAAGAGCCACCTGAGTCAAAAAGTCCTGAACATCCGGATTTGACGTATTTAATTTGGGCATATAGGCACACGACGCAAAGCATTCATAATTTAAAGGCTTTTTTGTCGGCTTTTCCCCGTTTATGATAAACCAGTCAAAATATTTTGAAGCACGCCCCCGTTCCAAAACATCCCTAAATTCCTTCGAGTCCTCGCTGATATGGTTAAATACCGCATCAAGCACTATTTTCATGTCGTGCTCATGCGCTTTTTTAACAAGTTCATGCAGATCTTCCTTTGTCCCGAACATCGGATCGATTTCGTAAAAATCACTGATGTCATATTTGTGATTCGACTTTGATTTAAAAATAGGTGTTAAATAAATCGCATTGATTCCGAGTTTTTTAAGATAATCTATTTTTTGTATAATTCCTTTTAGGTCTCCGCCCGCATAGCTTTTGGGAGTCGGCTGCGCACCCCACTTCATATTTATATAAGACAAATCCTTTTTGTCGTCGCCCATACAAAAGCGATCAGGGAAAATTTGATAAAAAACGGCTTTTTCCATCCACTTTACGGGTCTAACGATATCAGCCTCGTTTATGTAGGGATATTGGAAAAAATTGTAAAATCCGAGCGAAAAATCATAAGTGTCTGTCGGTCCGTCCTCGCTGAAATATATATAAGAGCCGTCAAAATCATATACCTTAAAAACATACGCAAGCCGCGTGTCTTGTAGCTCAAGTGTCACCTCATACCAGTCAAAGAGCTTTGAAAAATACATTTTTTTCATTGTCACGGTATTTTGTTTTTCGGCTATTTTATACTTACTCTCATAAACAAGCTCGACTTTGCTTGCATCACAAGTCTTGGTCCTCAGTCTTATCACCATGCGATGCAAATCTATAGGAAACGCATAGGGCGAATCCTGCATGTGAAAAAGGGCATATTTATCCATATTTGATTAAAGGCGGCGTAAAAGCCGCCTTCTCCTTGAATTATTTTGAAATTTTAATCGTAAATGTGTCTGCATCAACGGTGATTGTATATGTTCCGTCTGCCGCAAGCTTTATATTATATGCGGATGTGTCAATAAGTGCCTTTGAAGCATTATCCGTTACGGCTGACGCATTCATTCCCTTTCCGGTGTCTTTGCCGTTATCCCATACCATAAAATAAAGCTCTGTGCCGGATGCAAATTCACGTGTTACGGTAAAGAGGTTTGTGCCTACAGTTCTTGTGAGGCTTATGTTTTCGGACCAGTCCGAAACCCAGCTTCCCTTCATCACGATTTCGGTATTTTCGGAAACAACATATACTTCTTCCTTAACTTCAATCTCGGGCTTTGCTGCCGCATCACCGTTACGCACAATCTTTATTTCGTCATAAAGGGCATTGTCCGGATCGGTTGTAAGCGTAATCGTATAATTTCCGTCTTTCTTTACCATGACATTTGCTTTGGATATTTCGCCGCTTAATCCGCCGGCGCCTTCAAATTCGTCTGCCGAAAGCTCGGTAAATGTGCCATACCCCTTTTGTCCTTCCCATTGCCAGTCATAAATCAGCTGGAACATGTCTCCCGCATAAAGATCAAGCGTGATTACAAATTCATTTGTATTTCCGGTAGCCTTAAGCTCGCATGCGGACTTGTTTTCTGCAGTCACATCCGCACCCGCCCAGGCGGAATTAACAAGTACGGTACTTGCGCCTTCACCGACAACGTACCACTTTCTTGTATCCGCGGTTTTGTTTAAGGACTTAAATGCACCGAATATCTTTTTGTCGGAATTGAACGTGTCTGTAGTAAGATCGCACTTGCTTGACTCAAGCATGGTGGGAGTCTTATACCATCCGAGGAACTCGTATCCCGAAAGTGTCTCAAATTGCTCATATCCCGTAATCTTTTCGCCGGCATATGCTGTGAGTGTCCCGATTGTTTCGCTTCCGTTAACAAACGTAATCGTGATTTCCGTTTTCTCTGTGCTTTCGTTTAACTCTTTTTCCGTACCACCGCATGCACAAAGTGACAAAATCATCACAATGCTCATAAGTAACATAAAAATTCTCTTCATAATGCTCCTATCCGGGATTATTCATCCGCATAATTATTTTGATGAGGCATATGCTTCATCATTTCACGTTTACTTAACCGCTTAAGTTAAACGGTTAAGTAATTTATACCACTCAGTGCAATCGCTGTCAATACATGGTTGACAAAAAAATCGGAATTAATTATTATACACTTAAAAATTAAGTTAGGAGTTTATATGGAATCCGAGAACGAAAAAAAGAATTCACGCGTCACGGCAAGAGACGTGGCACGTGCCGCGGGCGTATCGGTTGCAACCGTATCCTACGTAATGAACGACCGCCCCGATCAAAAAATTAAGCCGGAAACAAAAAAGAAAATATTGCAAATGGCAAACCTTATGAATTATGTTCCGTCACATGCCGCAAAAAGCCTTGCGACCGGCCGCAACAACACAATCGGGATTTCTTATTGTATAACGGGTATTCCCACATACGATGCAAAAATCATGCTTTTTTCGTCTATGATGACAGAGCGCTTAAACAGATTGAAATACGATGTCATGTTTATTCCGGTGCCCATCAGGGAAAACGTTCTTATAATAAACAGAAACATAGACGCAATCATCGCAATCGACTTAAAGCACGACGACTTTAAGGCACTTTCCGACAGCTATCTTGTGCCTGTCATATGTGTTGACATGTGTGTTGACGACGAACTTTTTTATCAAATATACGATGACATTCCTTTTCTTATCGAAAAGGTAAAAATGGAGCTCGGAAAATCGGATAAATATTATTTTTTGTATGACAATATCAACAATGCAGGCTACGAGCAGTTTGTTTTAAAACTTCCTCCGGACATTTTCCCGCTCCGCCTCTGTGATTTGACTTTGGATGTCATAAACAGCTTAAAAAACCAAAAAATAATCACCCTCGGCGGATTTTTGACACTTACCGTAATGCAAAGCATAAACCCTTCCGACATATGCGGCATAATAACGGACAGAGAGCAGTCACTTTTGCCGCCCTGTATAAAAACAGTCCTTGACAACGGCGAAAAAAAAGCGAATTTGACAATAAACATATTGTTAAATTCGCTGAAACGCAATTTTACCGTAGAGCACAACTTAAAGGTCAGATAAAAACGTCTATAGACGTGTCGCCTGTAAGTTTTTTATACATTGCTGCCCTTGCAAATTTTTCTGTAATTTGCTTATATAAAAACCGGCCGCACGGAAAAAATTTCCGCATAAATTAAGCTCTCTCAATACATTTCCGCATAAATTAACCTCTCTCAATACATTTTTGTATATACAAATTTTTTCCAGAAGGAGCCCAAAAAACGATTTACGGGAATATTGTAATCATCGGGAGTAATAGATGTATCCGTCCCCATCGTCATATAGATGACACTTTTTTCTCTCATCATATAAGGCAAATCAAAAAGTCCCGCTTTAAGGTAGAAATTATGTCTTTTTACACGTTCCTCATAATTTGCGGCATTTTTATCAAGAATTTCAAGCGCAAGAAAAATGGGTTTACCGGCATATATTCGCTTTAATTCTTTTAAAGCAAAAGTCCCCATGCCCTTTCCCCGTGCTTTATAATCAATTGCGAGAAAAGAAAGATATACCGCTTTTTCTCCATGAATCAAATAAGCAAAGCCCGCAAACGCTTCCGCATCATCATATAAAGAAAGCATTTTTGCTTTCCCCTTATTTGCCTTATTTTTCATGATAACAAAAGGAAGTGTCCTCTCATCAAACGGAAAAGCGGTATTGTAAAGTTTTTTTATTTTTTTTAAATCTTTTTTTGACGAAACAACAAGTTTCATTTTGTGTTCCTTTCATACAAAATACAAAACTTTTTAGCATTTTCAAAACTTTTTCAATTGACATTCACGCGCCAAAATGCTATATTTCCACTTGTCGGACAATTGTGTCCGCAAGTAATTTTTTTTAAATTTTTGGAGGATTTTCAAAATGCAGGGTACTGTTAAGTGGTTTAACAACCAAAAGGGCTATGGCTTCATCCAGGATGAAGAGGGCAAGGACGTTTTCGTTCACTTCTCAGGCATTAACAATGATGGCTTCAAGTCTCTTGAAGAGGGCCAGGCAGTTACATTTGACATCACCGAAGGTAAAAAAGGACCTCAGGCAGTTAATGTAACAAAGTGCTAATCATCACGCTTTTCAATGTACCTTTTTCATTATAATCAAGCCCTTGCGGCATACGTTCGTAGACACAAGGTTTTATAGGGGAAACAGTTATATTGTATTAATGTGAGGAAGAAGAAAAGACGTTTTTAAACGTCTTTTCTTTTTTATTCCAATGGATTTTTTATTACAATAGATTTTTTATTACAATAGATTTTTTATTACAATAATTTTTTGTTCCTATAGATTTTTTGCTCTGTCCCTCACCTGCTTATCGAAGTTGATTATCTTGTGCTCATATTCCTTGTCCATAAAATACGAATGAAGCATAAAATCGGCCGTTGCCTTGGTATTTGCGATGGGGATATCATAAACGGCCGCAATTCTGAGAAGTGCCTTTACGTCGGGATCGTGCGGCTGTGCCGTAAAAGGATCCGACAAAAATACAACAAAATCTATTTTCCCCTCCACAATCTTTGCACCTATCTGCTGATCTCCGCCGAGAGGTCCCGAATTATATCCGCGCACGGGGAGCCCCGTCTTATCCGTAATCATGCGAGCCGTTGTCCCTGTTCCGCAAAGAAAATGATGCTTCAAAATCTCTTTATTTTCTTCGCACCATTCAATAAGCTGCGGCTTCATCCCGTCATGTGCTATTAAAGCAATATTTTTTTGTTTGCCGATTGTCATTGTAATGTAATCGCTTTCAAAATTTTCCATTTTCTCCTCCTTTTTATCACTCATCGTCCACCTCAATCAAGTCATGCTGTGTTCCCATTCCCTCACGTAATTCCTTAACCGATTTTCTGATATGTGCCATATTGCTTTCCGAAAAAAAAGGATCGGAAGCTTGCGTGATTTCAAAAGGAATACGGTTTTCGCGAAGAACAGCTTTTACAAACATATTGATAGCTGACGATGTATTGATTCCGACATTTGCACAAAAATTATCAAATTTACATTTATCCGACGAATCCACACGTGCCGTTATTGTTGCCTGTGCCATATAAATCAGCTCCTTTCAGCATTATATATTCAAATTGTATGCTGATAGCATTATAAAGTGTTACATTTGTCTTGTCAAGTATGCAGTTTCTTAAAGTATTTCAACATTTTTCCGTAAATAACGACTTTTTATTCGCTCTTGCTTTCATATCCAATGTCGTGATAAAATACAAAGTTAGATATGTCCGTATGTCTAACACCTACGGCACTTTACAGAAAGGAATCACATTATGACTCAGTCAAGAACTCATAATTGCAATGAGCTTCGTATCACGGACGTAAATCAAAAAGTCACTCTTGTCGGATGGTTTGAGAATTTGCGTAAAGTCAGCAAAAACTTGGCTTTTGCCGTACTCCGCGATTTTTACGGTACAACGCAGCTCGTAATCGAAACAGAAGAAATGATGTCGGTAATCAGCGGCATCAACAAGGAATCGACAATCTCAATAACGGGTGTCGTGCGTGAACGTTCATCAAAAAATCCCGCACTTCCGACAGGTGAAATCGAGGTAGTTCCGGATTCAATCGAAATTCTCGGAAAATGCATCTACAATTCGCTTCCGTTTGAAATCAACAATTCCAAGGATGCCGACGAAAACACACGTCTTAAGTACCGATATCTTGATCTTCGCAATCCCGAAGTCAAACGTAATATTGTTATCAGAAGCAAAATCGTATCGGAACTCAGAAATGCCATGATTGCACACGATTTCCTCGAAATCACCACTCCGATACTTACCGCTTCTTCACCCGAAGGCGCACGTGACTATCTTGTCCCCGCACGTAATTTCCCCGGAAAATTTTATGCGCTTCCGCAGGCTCCCCAGCAATTCAAGCAGCTTCTCATGACTGCGGGCTTTGACAGATATTTCCAGATTGCCCCCTGCTTCCGTGACGAAGATGCCCGCGCGGACAGAAGCCCGGGAGAGTTTTACCAGCTTGATATGGAAATGGCATTTGCGTCACAGGAAGACATATTTGCCGTAATCGAGGACGTTCTTCCTCCCGTTTTTGCAAAATACGGCGTCTACAAAACAGCATCAAAGGCTCCCTTTGTACGTATTCCTTACCGCACGGCAATGGATAAATACGGCTCCGATAAGCCCGACTTGCGAATCGATCTTGTTCTCACGGATGCGACAGAAGTTCTCTCCGATTGCGGCTTTGAGCCTTTTGCAAATAAGTCTGTTAAAGCCGTTGTTGTAGACAATTTCTCCGCAACGCGCAAGCAGATAGACGCACTCATGGCAGAAACGGAAGTAATAACCGCTTCCAAGGGATATTGGTTCAGACTTGACGAGAATGGCGAATTTGTCGGCGGAATTTCAAAGTTCCTCATAAATAAGAAAGAAGAAGTAATAAATAAGCTTAATCTTAAGCCCGGCGATTTTGTGGCACTTGCGGCAGGATCACTCACCGCAGCACAAAAAACAGCAGGCGTTATGAGAAAACTCATCGGCGCGCTTTGTCCTTCTCATATGAAAAAGGAATGTTATGAATTTTGCTGGATTGTCGATTTCCCCATGTACGAAATCGGTGAAGAATCGGGCGAGCTTGAATTCTGCCACAATCCCTTCTCAATGCCCAAGGGCGGACTTAACGCATTAAAAACCGAAGATCCTCTTGACATTCTTGCATATCAGTACGACCTTGTATGCAACGGCGTCGAGCTTTCATCGGGAGCAATCAGAAACCACGATCCCGAAATAATGGTTGAGGCCTTCAAATTAGTAAGACTCGGCGAAGAGGACGTTAAGGCAAAGTTTCCGGCAATGTACAACGCTTTCTGCTACGGTGCACCGCCGCACGGCGGAATCGCTCCCGGAATCGACCGTATGGTTATGCTTATTTTGGGACAGGAAGCAATCCGCGAAGTAATTGCCTTCCCCATGAACAAAAACGCGCAGGATCTCATGATGGGCGCTCCGGCGGAAGTTACCGAAAAGCAGTTAAAAGAAGATCATATTGCGATCATTATACCGGAAAACAAATAAAAATAAATTTCTGATATACCAAAAAAACAACCCCCACACGTCTTTTGACATGTGGGGATTTTTTTGCTCCCGTTAATACGAATGTTTCCTGTTAAATTCCTTTGCCATCTCAGTTATTTTGTCAAACTCAGGCGAATTTACCACTTTCAAAAATTCAAGAAAAATTTCTATGTCGTATTCTCTGTTATCATCAATCATCATTCCGATTGCTTCGTCCTTTTCAAAGCCCGAGCGATAAGGGCGATCCGAAATAAGAGCCGCAAACGCATCGCAAATCTTAATGAATCTTGAGCTGTACGGAATATCGTTTCCTTTTAGATTGTCGGGATAACCGCTGCCGTCATAACATTCATGATGGTGATAAACCGCCTGTACTATTTCTTCCGGATAATCACACTTATTAAGCATTTCGGCACCGAGACGCGCATGCATTCTCATATGACGCACTTCCTCGACATGCATGGATTTTTTGTCACGCCCATATATGTTTGCGGAAAGCTTGAGTTTCCCGACATCATGCACACAAGCCGCATTATAAATCGTTTCAAGAATATTTTCATCCAGGTGCATCTCATGCCCAAGCATCAAAACTATTTCCGAAACAAGCTTTCCGTGGTCTATGCTGTCAAGCAGATCCTCCGTCACTATTCCCTGTAAATCAAGCTTATAGAGTATTCCTCTTATTTCTCTGTCAGAATCAAAAAACATTTCCCAAATCCCTCAAATACCTTCAAAAAGCTTTTTCTTTCTTTCAATCATTTCTTCAATACGCGAAATATAATCCGTCACACTTTTTACGTTTTCGGCGCGCTCAATCTTACGAACATTGTATTTTTCGGAAACATTGTCATAAATATCATTCATAAATCCGCTTCCGAAAACCTCATCGCTTCTCACAAGCTTTGATGCAGCTCCGGCACCGCATGCAGCTATCGTATGACATTCTTCCATAATAAGGACATTGTAAAGTCCTTCCTTGCCGGGTTTTGCATATCCCACATTTTCAAGATTGTCGGACATATTTTTCTGCCTGTAAAGATAATAAGGAAGAAAGCCCTTTTCTTCCATAAACGTTTCGGCGGCATCCGTCATAAGACTTGTTTCGCGGCTTAAATTGTCTCTGTATTCGTCGATTTCGGTCTTTAATCTTGCCGCACGCTTTATGCAAAGAGTATGCACGGTAACGGAATCGGGATTTAAATCTCCGATTTTTGTGAGTGTATCCCTAAAATCCTCAATCGTTTCGCCGTTTAATCCCGCAATGAGATCCATATTTATATTGTCAAAGCCCAATTTTCTCGCGAGCTCAAATTTGTCCGTAACATCCGCAACCGTATGCCGTCTTCCTATGATATCAAGCGTCTTTTGCTGCATGGACTGCGGATTTATCGAAATTCTTGTGATTCCTTTATTCAAAAGCACCTGCAATTTTTCTTCGGTAATGCTGTCGGGGCGGCCCGCTTCAACCGTCCATTCCCTTAAATATTGCAAATCAAAGCATTCCTTTATCTTATCTATGATAAGGGCGAGGTGGGTGGGCTCAAGCGTAGTCGGTGTGCCTCCGCCAAAATAAATGCTTATGAGCTTTTTATTTTTCATTATATGCGCGGTTTCATTAAGTTCCTTTAAAAGCACGTTAACATATGCTTCACGTAATTCCCCATATTTGCTCAAGGGATAAGAAGAAAAAGAGCAATAAAGGCATATACTCGGACAAAAAGGAACTCCCACATAAAGACTGTATGTATCGGAAAACGTAAGCCCGTTCAAAAGCGCAATTTCATTTTTTGCGACTTTGAGCGCAAGATGTGCCTTTTTGTCGGTCACAAGATATTCTTTTTTGTAATAATCGATAATTTCGTCATCCGGAATATCCGAGCATTTCATATCGAGCATCTGCTTTGTCGGACGCACGCCCGTAAGCGTTCCCCAGGGCAAAGTCTGACCGGTTAACCTGTGCAAGACATCGTAAAGCGCCCTGTGAAGATGATTTCTGTACATTCTTCTGTCGGGGATGCCTGTATTTTTGTAGGTTTTGTCACCCAAATCGGCAAATTTGTCCGTGGCTGATTCGGTTTTATCATAAACCTCCGCATAAATCAAAATTATATTCTCATTTAAACGAAATTCAATCCGTCCGACAATCTCCGGCTCCTCTATCTGTCCGTGCGACCGCTTTATTTTGTCATCCGAAAGCGGGTTCAAATTATAAAGTTTGCCTATAAATATCGTCTTTATGTCCGCATCACCGTAAAAAGCCTTAACAAGAGGACCTATATCCTGTGAATAATCGGTTCCGTCGATATATATGTTTATCTGTTTTCTCATCCCATGGTTCTTTCTATATCAACAACGCCCGGAATCTTTCGGAGCTTTGCGATAAGCGCCGTCAGCTCCTCCGTTCCGTTAATTTCAAAGCCAAGCGTAATCGTTGCCGTCCCCGACTTGCTCACATGGCTGTTTACACTCATCATGTCAAGCTTGTTTTCGGTCATCACTTTTGATATGTCAAGTATCATACCGCTGCGGTTTTGCGCATAAATATTGATTTCGGTAAAATATCTGCTGTTTCCTACGCTCATGCTCCATTCGGCACTCACAAGTCTTCGTCTTTCTTCCTCCGACGCATTTATTACGTTTATACAGTCCGTTCTGTGAATCGATATGCCTCGGCCGCGCGTAACAAAGCCGACGATTTCGTCACCGGGAACAGGCGAACAGCATTTTGAAAAATGAACAGCCAGATCTCCTGCGCCCTGCACAACGATTCCCGATTTTGCTTTAACTTCGATCGGTTTTTTTTGATTTTTCGTTTCGGCAATTGTTTCGAGCACCTTTTCGTCGGTAAGCTCGTGCTTCTTTTTCTTTTCGAGCTCTTCCAAAAGGCGGTTTACAATCTGACCTTCCTTTAATCCGCCGTGTCCTACTGCCGCAAGTACGGAATCCCAATCCCTGAAGCCGTATTTTTGCATGGTGACATCCATAAATTCGGGCTTAAGTATATCCGACGGGACAATGCTCTTTGACTTGCAATAATTAAGGAGCAGCTCCTTGCCGTGTATGACGTTGTCCTCTTTTAATTCCGTCTTAAACCATTGATTTATCTTATTTCTTGCCTGACCGCTCTTTACAATATTAAGCCAGTCGCGACTCGGTCCCTTGGAATTTTGGGACGTAATAATTTCCATTCTGTCGCCGTTTTGAATTTCGTAATCCACGGTAACAAGGCGGCCGTTTGCACGTGCTCCGACCATTTTGTTGCCGACCGCCGAATGAATGGAATATGCAAAGTCAATGGGAGTCGAGCCCGTCGGCAGAGTCTTTACGTCTCCCGTCGGCGTAAAGCAGTATACGTAATCCGAAAAAAGATCGAGATCCGATTTGACATTTGACAAAAATTCCTTGTTGTCGGACATTTCCTGCTGCCATTCAAGGATCTGCCTGAGCCATGCCATCTTTTCCTCTTCTTTTGCGTCCGACCTGATGCCGTTTTGCGCTTCCTTATATTTCCAATGCGCAGCGATACCGTATTCGGCAACCCTGTGCATCTCCATCGTTCTTATTTGCACTTCAAAAGGCAGTCCGTTCGGGGCAATAAGCGTTGTATGAAGGGATTGATAATTGTTTGCCTTGGGCATTGCGATATAATCCTTAAACCGCCCCGGAATCGGCTTATACATCTCGTGGATTATTCCGAGAGCCGCATAGCAGTCCTTTACACTGTCCACAATTATGCGGATTGCGTAAAGATCATATATCTGATCCAGAGTCTTACCCTGGTTTTTCATTTTCTTGTAAATACTGAAAAAGTGCTTTATGCGCCCGTCAATCTGGGCATGCACATGCCCCTCCTCAACCTTTTTGGCGATTTCGTCTATGCGGCTGTCAATAAAAGCCTCGCGCTCATTTTTGCGGAGTGCGATTTTTTCTTCAAGATCGGCATAGATTTCGGGCTCGATAATCTTGAGCGAAAGATCGTCAAGCTCGATTTTAATGCGGCTGATACCGAGACGCTGCGCAAGAGGAGCATAAATATCAAGCGTTTCATGAGCCTTTTCAAGCTGCTTTTGGGCAGATTGATATTGCATCGTGCGCATGTTGTGAAGTCTGTCCGCAAGCTTTATCATAATAACGCGGATATCGCGTGCCATGGCAAGAAACATCTTTCGTAAATTCTCCGCTTGCACCTCGACTTTGTCCATATCATAATTTAACTGTGTAAGTTTTGTGACACCGTCCACAAGAAGAGCTATTTCATCACCGAATTCCGCACGCACTGAGTCAAGCGTCATATCCGTATCTTCCACAACATCGTGCAGGATACCTGCGGCAATCGTCTCCTTATCGAGCTCAAGCTCCGCAAGAATTATGGCAACACAAAGAGGGTGAATGATATACGGTTCACCCGATTTTCTCACCTGACACTTGTGCTTTTCGTTTGCGACATCATATGCTTTTCTGATCAAAGCAACGTCTGTCGCCGGTCTGTATGTATAAATTTCTTTTAAAAGGCGTTCAAACAAATCCTCCGGACTCGTAAAGTCCACAGGTGTCACAAAAGACTTTTCACTTATCGGTTTTTTTGAAACATATTTAAAGTCTTTATCGTCGTCAGCCATTTTTTTTGCTCCGTTTTGTTATTTTCCGGGATATTTAACAATCGAATCGACATTGTAGCCTTTAAGCTTTTCCCGGCCTTCCAATCCTTCAAGCTCCATTAAGAATACAATCTTTACAACTCTTCCTCCGAGGCGCTCAATAAGCTTTATTATTGCTGCCGTCGTTCCTCCTGTTGCAATCAAATCGTCGATTATCACAACACGCTGTCCGGGCTTTATCGCATCCTTGTGCATTTCGATTGTGGCGGAGCCGTATTCAAGATCATAGGATTCCTCTATCGTTTCACAAGGAAGCTTACCTTTTTTGCGTACCGGCACAAAGGATTTGTGAAGATTGTAGGCAATGGGAACACCAAAAATAAATCCTCTGGATTCCGGTCCCACAACAATATCAAAATCCTCGTTCTGAACACTGCCCTCAAGCTTGTCTATCGCAAGGCGCAGCCCGTCGGGATCCTGTATTACGCTTGTAACGTCCCTGAACATAATGCCCGGCTCCGGAAAATCCGGAATTGTTCTTACATAATCTTCCAACTTTTTCATGATAACCTCCCTATCTCGCCATCCACAAAAACATGGCCGAAATCATAACCTGAATTATTGTATATCTGTACACCGTCTGTGTGTTTGACCAGTTGAGATTTTTGCGGACATGGTCGTGAAGCGGTGTTCTGACATTTTTTAATATTTTAATCTTAAAAAATCTTGCAAGGAACAGTTTTATGAGCCCTATTCCTCCGTCGACAATAAATACTATCGCAAGCGGAATCCACATAAAGGGTGTTCCGGATTTTAGGGCAACGATTGCGATTAATGTCCCCATCGCGCGTGATCCCGCATCGCCCATGAGCACTGTGCTCGGATTTGCGTTAAAGAGCAAATATCCCATCAAACATACCGAAAAAAGAAGGCATACATAGGCATCCGAAAAATCGCCTTTGAGTATCACGATAAGCACCGCAAAAGACATGAGTGTCGCAATTCCGAGCGATGCCGAGAGTCCATCGACTCCGTCCGTACAATTTGTGACATTGATCGAAATCCAGATAAGGAGGATTGCGCAAAGTGCAAATAACGCAGTCGGCATGGTAAACGATATTCCCGTGAGTGCGAATTTGACCGTTGTGCCGTTTTCAAAAATATAAACGGAGGTTACCATAACAGCGATCAAAAGGTCGATAATCGCTTTTTTGTAATCCTTCCAGGGAATTTCGGACGCATCATCCAAGTACCCCGCAACCATCGCAAGTAGCACCGAAAGAAGATAAACCGCGCCTTCCGTCTTTTGGGGACTAAAAAGCACCGCCGTAAACACGAATACGGATACAAATATTATCCCCGCTCCTCTCTCCTTGCCGTTTGAGAGCTGCCCCTCAACGGCAAATTTTCTGCCGTGATCACGCGGCAAAAAACGTTTCAAAACAGAAATCAAAAGAACGGTCAATACAAATGCAACGGCAAAGCCCGTCGCATGCAGCGTTGTCACATCCGAAACAAAGAGCTCCAGCATAATATATCATTCCTTTTCCAACAAAAGATTTGTATAAGTGCAAAAGGAATATATTATGTCAAAGCACGTCTGTTCTTCGGACTCGGATTCCTGTTTCCAGTTTTCCTTTTTGTCTATGTCAGGAAAAAAGGTATCCGCAGAATATTCATAATCGATCTTTGTAACATATGCCTTTTTGCACATATCGAGCATATCCGCATAAACTCTTCCGCCACCCACAACAAATATGTCTTCATCCGGAGAAAGCTCGTGCGCTTTTTTTACTGCCTCATCAATATCGTGAACAATATATGCGCCTTTTATATTGTAATTTTTCTTTGAAGTTATCACAATGTTGTTTCTGCCCGGAAGCGGTGCTCCGCCAGGAAAGCTCTCGAGCGTTTTTCTGCCCATTATTATCGTTTTCCCGATTGTCATATTCTTAAAAAATTTTTTGTCGGCGGGTATGCTCACCAGTAAATTATTATTATATCCGATTCCCCAATTATTATCAACCGCAACTATAAGGTTCAAGGTGTCCTCCTTTTGTAATTGTAAAAAACTGATTGCCGGCTGCCATGTGCTTCATTGCCGGCTGCCGTGTGCTTCGCACTTCCTCAAATTCCAAAATACATATAAACCGCCGTATTTTCTTTCGCAAAAAGTGTGCTTATTCATGTTTTGGTTATATTCTCATATCGCAACCGGAATGTTTTTTATTTGTTCTCCCGTAACATAATTACGAAGTTCCACATCATCCGGCGTAAAATCATAAAAATGCTTTTTATCCGGATTCAGCCAAAATTCCGGCGCCGGATATTCGGGACGTGAAATCAGTTCCTTTATAATATCCACATGCCTGTCGTATATATGAGCATCACATATAACATGCATCAATTCACCCGCCTCCATATCCGTTTCGCGCGCAATCATATGCATGAGAACCGCATACTGGCATACATTCCAATTGTTTGCGGCAAGCACATCCTGAGAGCGCTGATTCAGAATCGCATTTAAGATAAGCTTATCGTGTCCCTGTTTTTTGGTCACGTTAAAGGTCATGCTATAGGCGCACGGATAGAGATTCATCTCGTTTAAGTCGGCATGAACATAGATATTTGTCATTATACGGCGGCTGTAGGGATTGTTTTTTAGATCCCAGATCACTCTGTCAACCTGGTCCATCATACCTTCCTTATATTTATGCTTTACGCCCATCTGATAACCGTATGCCTTGCCTATTGACCCGTTCTCGTCCGCCCAGGAATCCCAAATATGGCTTTTTAAGTCGTGTATATTGTTTGATTTTTTTTGCCAAATCCACAAAATCTCGTCCGTTGCGGATTTTATTGCCGTACGGCGGAGAGTAAGTGCGGGAAATTCCTTTGACAAATCATACCTATTTACCACTCCGAACCTTTTGATCGTATATGCTTCTGTACCGTCCGCCCAATGCGGCCTCACCTTTTCCCCGCGCGTGTCCGTACCGTTTGAAAGTATGTCATTGCACATATTTTTAAATATTTTGTCGGCATAACTCATAAATGTCTCCCATAAAATCATCTTTAAGTCAAAAACCCAATACGGGCGGTATAAAAACCGCCCGCGTTAATATATTTCTTAATTTATCTCATTTTATCCGCAAAGCCCTTGATGCTTGAAGCATTTGCATATTTTTGGACTTCGTCACCGTGAATAACAATAAGCGTCGGTGCCTGCATAATCCCGAATTTGCGAACCAGCTCCTCGTTTTCTTCGGCATCGATTGTTTCATAGTCAAAGGATTTTAAGAATTCCTTTGCCATTTTGCAATTGGGACAGGTCTTTGTCGTGAAAAGAAGAAGTTTTTCCGATCCGGATGTGCCCGGCATCAAATCCTTTTCTTCCGTTTCCTTACGGTTTATGCCTTTTAACGAATGAACCTTTGACTTTTCCTCATCATAAACAAGCCTGTTCTTATATTCCTGAGTCTTGCCTTCGTTCCAGTTTTGAACCGGACGGTAATAACCCGTTATACGGCTGTAAACCTCGGCCCTTTCTCCGCATGTGGGACATGTAAAATGCTCACCCGAAATATATCCGTGAGTCTTGCACACGGAATAAGTGGGAGACATCGTATAATACGGAAGCTTGTAATTTTCGGCAATCGTGCGAACAAGCTTTGCGGCTGCCTTCCAGTCAGGCAAACGCTCGCCGAGAAATGCGTGGAATACCGTTCCCGATGTATAAAGCGTTTGCAAATCATCCTGCACGTCAAGTGCTTCAAAAATATCCGCCGTGCTGTCTACGGGAAGATGCGAGCTGTTTGTATAATACGGTGTGTCACCGGGCTTTCCCGCGGTAATGATGTCCGGATAACGCTTGCGATCGTGCTTTGCGAGACGATAGCTTGTGGACTCCGCCGGAGTTGCCTCAAGGTTGTAAAGGTCGCCGTATTCCTCCTGGTAATCCGAAAGGCGTTCTCTCATATGATTGAGTGTCTTTTTTGTAAATTCTTGAGCCTCACGGCTGTTCATGTCTTTTCTTATCCACTTTGCATTAAGACATGCTTCGTTCATTCCCACAAGTCCTATTGTCGAAAAGTGATTTTCGAAGGTGCCGAGATATCTCTTTGTATAAGGATAAAGTCCTTCGTTTAAGAGCTTTGTGATAACCTGTCTCTTAACCTTTAGGGAACGAGCCGAAATATCCATCATATGGTCAAGGCGCTTAAAGAAATCTTTTTCGTCACTTGCGAGATATCCGAGGCGAGGCATGTTTATCGTAACAACGCCGACAGAGCCCGTCGATTCGCCCGATCCAAAAAACCCGCCCGTCTTCTTTCTGAGCTCACGCAAATCAAGACGGAGTCTGCAGCACATCGAACGGACATCACTTGGCTGCATGTCGGAATTTATATAATTTGAAAAATACGGTGTGCCGTATTTTGCAGTCATTTCAAAGAGAAGCTTGTTATTTTCGGTTTCCGACCAATCAAAGTCGCGCGTGATCGAATATGTGGGAATGGGATACTGGAAGCCTCTGCCGTTTGCGTCGCCCTCAATCATGATTTCGATAAATGCCCGGTTTACCATATCCATTTCTGCCTTGCAGTCCTTGTAGCAGAAATCCATTTCCTTTCCGCCGACTATTGCGGGAAGATTTGCAAGATCGTTCGGAACGGTCCAGTCAAGGGTGATATTCGAAAACGGCGCCTGTGTGCCCCAGCGGCTCGGTGTGTTAACACCATAAACAAACGATTGAATGCATTGCTTAACCTCTTTGTAAGGAAGATTGTCAACCTTTACAAAGGGAGCCAGATAAGTGTCAAAGGACGAAAATGCCTGTGCGCCCGCCCATTCGTTTTGCATGATTCCGAGAAAATTTACCATTTGATTGCAAAGCGTGGAAAGGTGCGAAGCGGGTGAAGACGTAATCTTTCCCGGGATTCCGCCGAGTCCTTCCTTTATAAGCTGCTTTAGGCTCCAGCCCGCACAATAGCCCGTAAGCATCGAAAGATCGTGAATGTGAATGTCGGCATTTTTGTGCGCCTGCTCTATTTCCTGATCATAAATTTCCGAAAGCCAATAATTTGCCGTAATCGCGCCCGAGTTGTGGAGAATAAGTCCGCCGACAGAATACGTAACCGTCGAATTTTCCTTTACACGCCAGTCCTCTTCGTGAACGTAGCTGTTAATCGTTTCCTTGTAGTCAAGGATTGTAGATTTCATGTTGCGGATACGCTCTCTGTTTTTGCGGTAAAGGATATATGCCTTTGCCACATCCGTATATCCCGCCTGCTCAAGAACATGCTCACAGCTGTCCTGTATATCTTCAACGCTGATTTTTCCGTCTTTCACCTTTTCCTGGAAATCACTTGTCACTCTGAGCGCAAGCAAATTGATGATGTCATCGTTGAAGCTCTTCTGAGTGGCTGTGAATGCTTTTGAAAGAGCCGCAGAAATCTTGGAAATGTCAAACTCCGCTATGTCCCCGTCTCTCTTAAGTACACTTATCATTTTCTTCTCCTTTCGGTTTTAGGATTTGCCGGATTTTATAATTTTGCATGCCGCATCCGTAAATGCATATATACTAAAGTCTCACGGCAGATCCTTAAGCTGCATTTTTGATTCTATCAAAGCTTCTATTGCCCGTCAATAGTCAAATTGCACAAAATATTGTAAGAATTGTTTTTTTAAACCTCAATATCTTGTATCGTGTGTATTATTCTATTCGGACGGATTTTATGCGGAAATAAGAGGTACAGAAACATTTTTGCGTTTTTGATCAGCCAAAAGTTCCCCCAAAAAAATCAAAAAAAGTGTGCCGTGAGGCACACTTTAACGCTCCTTTTTATATCTCATGAAGCTCAAAATTATTTGCTCATAATTTGTTTTAAATTCTAAAAAAAGTATAAAACATTACTTTTTTGCTTTGATATCCTTATTTTTTTCGGATTACTGCCGCTTATCCACATAAGCCTTTATATAGACACCGTCTTCGGTATATTCTTCCGAAATCACCTGTCCGAAACGCCTGATTTTTTGAATTTCCGCTATTTCATCAAACGAGAATTTTCGTTCAATATAATTTCTCTTTTCCTTTATTACCTTATCAAGAATTCTTTTGAGTTCAGGGATGCCGTCTCCCGTAAGCGCCGAGCCCGTAATCACATAATCCGCGCGTGCGTCCCTGAAGCGTGTGTCATCGTGAGGCTCAAGATCACATTTGTTAAAAAACGTGATAAATGTTTTTCCGGTAACATTAAGGTCATTTAACGTATCATAGGTTACTTCCATATGCTTTTGATAATCGGTATTTGCCCCGTCAACGACCTGAATTATTATGTCCGCATATTTTGCCTCTTCAAGCGTCGACCTGAATGCGTCCACAAGATTATGCGGAAGCTTCCTCACAAATCCGACCGTATCCGTAAGAAGTATCTTTTGTCCGTCGGAAAGTACAGTTTCTCTCACAACCGGATCAAGTGTCGCAAAAAGCATATCCTCTTCCAAAACGCCCGCATCGGTTATTTTGTTTAACAATGTGGACTTTCCGGCATTTGTATATCCGACTATTGCCGCAGTCGGAACACTTGCTTTTTTTCGCTTTGCCCTTGTTGTTTCGCGGTTTACTGTAATTTTTTTTATTTCACGGTTCAGTTCCGCTATTTTATCTTTTATGAGCCTTCTGTCAGTCTCAAGCTTTTTTTCACCCGGGCCTCTTGTGCCTATTCCGCCGCCCTGACGCGTAAACGCGCGACCGGTTCCGATGAGGTGCGACCTTCTGTATTCAAGCTGCGCAAGCTCAACCCGGATTTTTCCTTCGGCTGTTACGGCATGCTGCGCAAATATATCCAGAATAATCTGTGTTCTGTCGCAAATTTTGACATCAAGTGCTTCTTCAAGCCCCGAAATCTGTGAAGGAGTAAGCTCATCGTCGCATACGATTCCCGTTGCGCCCATAGCCTCAATAAGTTCCTTTAATTCAAGCACTTTTCCCGTGCCGAAATAAGTCCCTTTGTCAATCTGTTCTCTGTTTTGAATCATGACGCCGACCGTTTCTCCGCCCGCCGTGCGGACAAGCTCTTTAAGCTCTTCTATCGATTCTGCAGTGTCATCCTTCAAAATTTTTCCATTTTTATAGGTGTCCCCGACGGAGACACCTATAAGTACAAATTTTTCTTTTTTTTCCGAAATTTCTATCAATGATTAAACCTCTTAATCCCTAATTTTCCCTTAAGCCGTTTCAGCCATTCTGCGGTTGTATTCGTCGATAAATTTGCCGAGCTTTGACGATTCCTTTGAAAGCTCGATGATAACCTGATTTACGGTTTCGAATCTGTCGGAGTTCTGAGCGCACATTGCGGTCGTCTCTTCGCTTGCCGCCGAAATTTCCTCTGTCGTCGACGAAAGGTTGTTGATGCTGTCCGTGATTATGTCATTTGTTTCCATAAGCTCCGTTGTCTTGTCGTTCATCTCCACAACAGACTTATCAAGGCTTCCGAGTCCGTCGGAAATCTTGTTGAAGTTGTCCTCGATATCGTGAATCATCGTTATCTGATCGTTTATTTTGCCTATAACGCTGTCCATGGAATCGATGGTCTCATTCGAATTCTCGTTGAGCTTTTCGATGATTGTCTGAATATTTTCGGTCGACTGCTTTGTCTTTTCGGAAAGGACTCTGATTTGCTCGGCAACAACCGCAAAGCCGCGTCCCGCTTCACCCGCACGTGCGGCTTCAATCGAAGCATTAAGCGCAAGAAGGTTTGTCTGGCTCGAAATTGTCTGAATCATTCCGATAATTTTTTCCATATCCATTGTATGGTTGTGAAGTTCTTCCATGCTGTTCTTTACGGAATTGTTTTCCTCTTCCATGATTTCCGTCTGCTTTACAACGTTTTGAACAAGCTGTACGCCCTCTCTTACGGATTCGGAAGCAATTTTTGCGATATCCGAAAGATTATCCGACACTTCTGCCGTTTCCCTAACAACCTTTTGAATTTTTTCCGTTGTATGCGTCTGATCGTTGATGCTTGTAAGGGTTGTTTCCATGCCCTGGGCAACATCAGTCATTGCCTTTGTGACGCCCTTGGTGTCTTCGTTTACTTCTTCAACAAGAGCGGCAATCGACTGAACCGATGCGTCAATCTTCTGACCTACCGTAACAATTGCATTCATCATGTCTGCCTGTTCTTTTTCTTTTGCGGCAATTTCGGCAAGCTGCTCGTCAACTATCTTCTTGCTTAAAAAAGATACTATTCCGAGACATGCATTTATTCCGAGTGAGAAAAGGATGATACAGCTCTCCGCCGCAGTACTTGTCGAAATTTTAAGCTTATGAAGTACCAAAACATTAACAAGGCTCACAACTATGTTATATATAGCCACACCCGTCGTAAGCTTGTTGTTGCCGTAAAGAACAAGTCCCGCCGAAACCAGATAAAGAAACAGCGTGATATACAAATCCTTAAGCATAAACATCATGAAGAAAAATACGGCATAATAGATAAGTATGGCAAAACGTATATATCCTTTTTCGGAAAATGTATTTTTGAAATACAAAAACATCGATACCATGGCCCCCGCAAAGAGTATAAGAAATTCCATGAGAAATGCGGTTCCGGTCTGTTTCCCCGTCGAGAGTCGCGAAAGCATGAGTACAAGCAATGAAATAAACGAAAAGCTTATGCAAAGGTGTGTCGAAAGATTTGCTCTTTTATATTTTCTCTCGTATGCATTTATGGCTGCTCTTCTGTTTTCCTTAATTGATGGCATAAAAAATCCCTCCCGTGATGATTATATGTGTCCGAAAGCGGTTGTTTTCGCGCGTGTCGGTCACTTTTATATAATACTTACGGGAAGGACAAGTGTCAACAAATTGCGGCAGTCTTAATATTCATTTAATATTACTGAATTTTAAGCTTATAAATCATATTTTTTTGTTAAAATATCATTATGAATCTTGTCCGCAAAGGCATTTAAAGCTACCGTTTCCGACTCCTGCCGTCCGTGGAGACGGAACGTTACCGTATCATCTCCCATTTCGTTGTTTCCGAGAACAAGGATATACGGAACCTTTTGCATTTGAGCTTCACGCATCTTGTAGCCGAGTTTTTCGGCACGGTCGTCAAGTTCAACTCTTACGCCCCTTTCATAAAGCGTATCATATACCTTTTCGGCATATTCCATAAGAGCAGGATCGTCATTTTTAACCGGAAGCACCTTAACCTGAACGGGAGCAAGCCAAAGAGGAAGGTTGCCCTTTGTTTCTTCAAGGATATAAGCCATAAAGCGGTCAAGAGAGCCGAGTATCGCACGATGCAATACAACGGGCGTTCTCTTGTTTCCGTCCTTGTCGATATAGGTAAGGTCAAACTTCATCGGAAGACAGAAATCGAGCTGGCATGTAGAAAGTGTATATTCGTTGCCTACAGCGGGCTTGACGTTAATATCAAGCTTCGGTCCGTAGAATGCGGCTTCACCGATTTCTTCCGTATAATCGATTCCGAGATCGTTAAGCACGTCTCTGAGTGCATTTTCAGCCGTATTCCACATTTCGTCGTCCCGGTGATATTTCTTTGTATCAAGGGGATCGCGAAGTGAAAGAACACATCTGTAATTTGTAATATTAAAATCCTTATAAACATCCTTTATGAGCGCAACAACATTTGCGACCTCGCTCTTTATCTGGTCGGGGGTAACAAAAAGGTGTGCGTCGTTCTGGCAGAAATGACGTCCGCGCTCAATTCCCTTTAATGTTCCGCTTGCCTCAAAACGGAAATCATGCGCAATTTCACCGATTCTGATGGGAAGCTCCTTATAGGAATGGGGACGGTTTGCATAAATCATCATATGATGAGGGCAGTTCATGGGACGAAGAACAAAGCTTTCGCCTTCGACTTCCATTGCCGGGAACATGTTGTCCTTATAATGTTCCCAGTGACCCGATGTCTTGTAAAGTTCAACGGAGCCGACACAAGGGGTGAGGACATGCTTGTATCCGAGTTTCAATTCCTTATCTCTGATATAATTTTCGAGTTCACGCCAGATTGTATAACCCTTCGGCAAAAACATCGGAAGTCCGCGTCCGATAAGATCGTCAACCATAAAAAGCTGCATTTCCTTGCCTATCTTGCGGTGATCTCTTGCCTTTGCTTCTTCAAGCTCCTTGATATATGCGTCAAGCTCTTCGGCTGTCGGGAAACATACACCGTAAACACGCTGTAAAACCTTGTTTTGTGCATCGCCCTTCCAATATGCGCCCGAATGCTTTATAAGCTTGAAATTCTTGCAGAGCTTTGTATTTTCGACATGAGGTCCGCGGCAGAGATCGATATATTCGCCCTGCTCATAGCATGTGATGTTTCCTTCGTCAAGGTCCTTTATAAGATCAAGCTTGTATTCGTCGTTTTTGAAGAGTTCTGTGGCTTCCGCCTTTGAAATCTCCTTACGTACGATATATTTTCCTTCCTTGCATACCTTTTTCATTTCCTTCTCGATTTTCAAAATGTCTTCGTCGGAAATTACTTCGTCGCCCAAGTCCATGTCATAATAAAAGCCCTCCGCAACAACCGGTCCCACCCAGAATTTTGCGTTCGGATAAAGCCTTTTTACCGCCTGAGCCATAACATGAGCGCATGAATGATTGAGAATATTAAGCTTCTCATCTTCCTTAAAATTAACCATAAAAGCCTCCTAAATATGATAACAATATAAATTTGTCAAAAAATTATTTTATTCTTACCTTTGTTTCGGGTTCGAATGTAAATTTAAACGTTGTGCCTTCACCTTTTTTGCTTATGACATCGATTGTTCCGCTGTGCTTTAAGCAGATATTTTTTGCGATCGCAAGCCCGAGTCCCGAGCCCTTTGCGTTTTGTCTGAGCTTTGATTTATAAAACTTGTCAAAAATATAAGGCAGTTCCTCTTCGCCGATTCCGACGCCTTCATCTCTTATCGACGCCACAATCTTGTCAGAAACTACAAGACTTAGATATATTGTTCCCTTTTCTTTTGAAAATTTGATCGCATTGTCGATTATAACAAGAAACATCTGGCGGAGTCTTCCGTAATCACCCATCATTATACACGGTTCTTCGCACATGTCGACATCTATCCTGATATCCTTTTCTTCGGCCATCGTTCCGGCGGCACGGACAAGGTCCGTAAATATCTGTTTGAGATTTACGGGTTCCTTTTCTATTTCAAATTCCGGATTTTGCATTTTTGAAAGTGTGAGCAGGTCACCCACAAGGCGTTCCATCGCAATGCATTCCAAATTCATACGCATGTAATACTGCTTAATCTTTTCGGGATCGGTCACAACACCGTCCGCAAGCGTTTCCGTATATGCCTTTACCACGGTAATGGGCGTGCGAAGCTCATGCGAAACGTTTGCAAAAAAGTCAAGACGCATCTGTTCGGCATTTTTGCGATCCGCCTCGTTTTGCTCAAGCTTTTCCGAAAGGAAATCTATCGTCGTCGCAAGCTCTCCGATTTCATCTTTTCTTTTGATATTTGTCTTTGCACTGAAATTGCCGGCGGCAAGCATAAGTGCCGTTTTTCTCATTGATGAAATGGGGCCCGTAAGTGCCCGTGCAAAAGGTATGGCAAAAGCAAATGAGATAATTAAGGCAACGAGCGAGCTGAATACAATGATTCTTGTTGTCGATGCCACAACGGCACGCTCGGCGCTTACTTCCATAAAAACAAAAAGAACGCCGGCGCATTCACCGCTGTACGCAATTACAGGTGCGCCGACCATAATAGTCTTCAAATCATGTCCGCTCGAATATCCGGTTCCGGACACAACCTCCTTGGTGCTTATTACACGGCTTGTCATCTCACGCACTGTATCGTCATCCATCTCTGCCGTGACAAACTGTCCCGTAAAATTTTCGCTTAAGGGTATGTGTGCATTGCTGTTTGATACAACCATTGTATCAAGTCCGTCGATAACCATCAGATATTCATAATAATTGTACCATGACGTATAATCGTTTGCCGTAAAAAAAACCGAGCATTTTTGTGCAAGATTCGTTGCCTTTTGTTCCAATTCTTCCGTATTTGATCTTATGAGTGCCGCATCATACATTTTCATGTAAAGAACGCCGAGCGTAATCGCAAACACGGTAATAACCGCGGCAAAGCTTATATATGTCTTTATAAAAAGCCTGTTGTTGCCGGCAGGTATTATATTTAATTTTCTTTCTTCCATTTATTTAATCTTTCCGAATTATTCTTCCTTCAATTCAAATTTGTATCCGACTCCCCAAATGGTAACAATCTCCCAGCCGGGATGCGAAACCTTGTCAATCTTTGCGCGGAGCCTCTTGATATGTGAATCAACCGTACGCGCTTCGCCGTAATAATCCTGCCCCCAAAGGCTGTCAAGAAGATTATCGCGCGTAAATACCTTTCCGGGATTTGACGCAAGAACCCACATTGTCTCTATTTCTTTTTTGGTAAGTTTCATTATTTCATCATTTATGCGGCAGATGTATTTTTCTATGTCAAGCTCCAATGTACCTATCATGAGCTCGGTCTTTTTTGAACCGTTTTCGTCATTTTTGGTAAAGCGTCTGAGAACGGCACGCACACGTGCCATAACCTCGCCCGGGCTGAAGGGCTTAACGATATAATCGTCCGCACCGATATCAAGTCCCATCACCTTTTCAAAGTCTTCACCGCGCGCCGTTATAAGAATAACGGGTACACTTGATCTGTTCCTGATTTTGCGGCATACTTCAAAGCCGTCAACTTTCGGCATCATAACGTCAAGCAGCACACATACCGGATTGTTTATCAAAAACATCCTGTATGCTTCCTCGCCGTCCTTTGCAACAACAGGCTCATAGCCCTCCTTTTCCACATAAACCGAAAGTACATCCGTTATATCCTGATTATCGTCAGCAATAAGTATCTTTGCCATAATATATTCATTCCCCTTAAAATTAAAGAAAAAAAATCATAAAAAAATATCACATAACAGTATACCAAAAACGTGATATTTTACAAGAAAAAAAACATTTTCGACTCAAAAATTTACCTTTTTGACACCTTTTTGCCAAAAATAAGCTGTATGATGCACTCGGATGTGGCACATAAATTTGGTTAGGAGGAAGGCGCATGAAAGTTAGGAAATTGGTTAGCACCATATTAACCTTCGGCTTAATTCTTATCCTATTCGTCACTTTGCCGTATGCTTCGATTTCAAAAGTTTACGCGGCAGAGAATGCTCTTACAGCAAAATTAAATGTCAATTCACAGTCCGTTGTAAAAGGCAAATCCTTTTATCTTCGGGTATACAACCTAAAAGACACACAAACGGTTTCTTTTACATCATCAAAGCCCTCCGTTGCCACCGTAAATTCAGCCGGACGGATAGATGCCGTTTCAATCGGCACCTCAACAATATCCGCAAAGATTTATGACAACGGAAAATATACCGAAACGCTCACGTGCAAAATTACCGTAGGTCCGCCTGCCGTTGCCGTCATGGTATCAAAGCTTTCGCTTGAATTGCATGTCGGTGACAAAGCAAAGCTGTCCTATATAGTCTTCCCGATCAACACTGCCGAGACGCCCGTTTTTTCGAGCAACGATGAAGAAATAGCGTCGGTCAGTGCCGGAGGAAAGGTTACGGCGGTCAGTGCCGGAACCACAACGGTATTTTGTATGATTGCAAACGGCAAATATGCCAAATGCAATGTTACGGTCGTTCAGGATGATGAGGATGCAACCTATGTTCTGCCGGATGATGACGACAACGATATCGTCATTTCTTCATCGGTCGGTATTTCTGAAGACGAAATCCCCCACCGTGATGACGATACCACAGATTCAATCGATTCTGACACCCGGCAGCCTGAAGGAAGCCTAAACGATTCGGAAGCCACCGTACAGCCGGAAGAAAGCCTAAACAGCTCAATCCCGAGCCCTGACGATACGGAAGATAATTTGCAATCCCATTCGGAGAACACTCCGAATGACGATTTAGAAAATTCTTCCGACAATTCTTCCGATGATTCTAAAAAAACTTCTTTCTTACCCGGCGTCACAAAAGGAAACGATGTTGCGGCATCCGGGACCGAAGCAAAGGTTCAGAGCTTTTTTAAGTCTTTTTGGGGAAATCTATTCAAAAAGAATTGATAATGTGTAATGACCTTTTTGGGGCATATCATAAAGATGAAGCAGGTTACTGATACATTGGCCAAAGTATTGGACTGACCTCTACCAAAAAAGAGCAAAAAAAAAGGATGCAGATTTTCAAAAAACCTGCATCCTTTTTTATTTTCCGATATCTTATTTCTGACCGTGTTTCTTACCTTTATGTTTTCCTTTACCGCACGAATTGCCGCATTTTCCCGCATACGGACATCCGATGCAGCCTATGCTGTTCGCAGATTGCTTTTTGAGATAAATTATTATCAAAATCGCAATAACCGCGATAATTATCACAAGAACAATATTTGTAATTACACTTTCCATATCGATTAATCCAATGCGTATTCGCTCTTCAGATTCTTATCCGTACGCCTGATAAGGTAAACAACCACGCCTGCCATGCAAAGCACCGCAATAAGTCCCGCAACTGCAGGTCCCGCACTTAATGTTCCGCCCGTAACAAGTGTGCCGATTGTATAAACAAGATAACCGATTGTATAACCTGTACCAAGCTGTAAGCAAATACCGCCCCAAAGCCACTTGTTGCTCTTCATTTCGGAGTTCATTGCACCGATTGCGGCAAAGCACGGCGGTGTATAAAGGTTGAACATAAGGTATGCAAGAGCGGCAACCTTTGTAATTGCGATAATGCCGGCAACTTCTTCGCCCGCACCTTCCATCATTGCAAGTTCTTCGGTATCAATGAGATTTTCAAGTCCCACAAAGCATACGGCAAGAGTTCCGACAACGTTCTCCTTTGCGATAAAGCCCGTAACCGCAGCGGCTGCAAGCTGCCATGAAAGAACGCCCACAATCGGGACAAGGAGATATGCAAAAGGTGTTGCAATCGATGCAAGTATCGACTCATCGGCTGCTTCCGCAACGGTAAAGTGCCATGTGAATGTCTGCATTATCTGAACAATCATGTTGCAAAGAAGGATGATTGTTGCTGCCTTAACGATATAAGCCTTACCGCGGCTGCACATTGACTTGAAGGCGCCCCAAAGCGAAGGAGCCTTGTATTCGGGAAGCTCAATGATGAAGAACGACTTTCTTGCCTTGTATCCGGCGATCTTGTTTACAAGAAGTGCACCAAGGAATATAAGGACAATACCCGTAAAATACATTACCGTGCTTATTACGCCCGAATCCTCAAAGAATGCACCGGCAATAAGTGCGATAACAGGAACCTTTGCTCCGCAGGGCATAAACGGTGCAAGCATTGCCGTTGCTCTTCTTTCACGTTCATTACGGATTGTACGGCTTGCCATGATGCCGGGAACGGAGCATCCGATTGCAATAACAAAAGGAATAACCGATTTACCCGAAAGTCCGACCTTCTTAAATATCGGGTCAAGTACAACCGCAACACGTGCCATATAACCGCAATCCTCAAGAAGTGCGATAAGGAAATACATTACCATTACGAGGGGAAGGAATCCGACTACTGCAGAAACGCCTCCGATTATACCGTCAACAAGAATTGCGGAGAGAAGCGGATTTGCGTCTGCAAGAAGTTCGCCAACCCATCCCTGAAACGTTTCAAGCCAGCCTGTAAGCAGGTCTGCAATGGGAGCGCCCACCCAAACCTGTGAAATCTGGAACACAAGGAACATGACAACAGCAAATATCGGAATGCCGAGCCACTTGTTTGTAAGTACAGAGTCGATTTGATCGCCGAAATTCTTTTCTCTTGTAAGAACCTTGCGCTTTTCGACAGCTGCGACAATTTTGTTTACAAATTCAAAACGCTTTTTGTCTGCTTCTTCGACAACATGCTTATCCGTCAAATCGATATCGCCCTGAACATAGGGTGCCTTTTGATGTTTTCCGGCACATGCAGCTGCCGCATCAACAACATTTTTAAGACCCTCCTGTGAAGTCGAAACGGTTTCAAGAACGGGGCATCCGAGCTTTTCGGAAAGGAGCGCCGTATCGATCTTTGTTCCTTTTTTTTCGTTTAAGTCGCTTTTGTTGAGTGCAACCACAACGGGAACTCCGAGTTCCAAAAGCTGTGTCGTAAAGAAAAGGCTTCGGCTGAGGTTGGTCGCATCCACAATGTTTATGATGGCATCGGGATTTTCCTTCTTTACATAGGAGCTTGTAATGCTTTCTTCACTTGTAAAGGGTGACATTGAATATGCGCCCGGCAAGTCAACGGCAATAAGCTGATTCTCGCCCGCGTATATTTTTTTGATCTGGTGTTCCTTTTTGTCTACGGTAACACCCGCCCAGTTGCCGACCTTTTCGTTACGGCCGGTAAGGGCATTGTACATTGTTGTTTTTCCTGAGTTTGGGTTGCCTGTCAACGCAATTCTCATCGGAAGTTCCTCCTTAATATTTATCTTTCTTTCGTGATACCGTCCGTTTTGCAGACGTGCTCGGTCAAACCGTGGTGAAACATTAGCTTATGCTAACCGAAATCCTTTAAAAAAACAATCAAACGATTGTTTTTTTACCGTCAAACGGCAATGGCATCCGCAAGCTGCGAGTCGATATTGTAGCGGCCGTCCTTGATAGAAACGGTGCATCCGCCCCTTCTGTGTGCCACAACGGTAATCTTCTCACCCGCATAACAGCCCAAAGAAAACAGAAAGGCATTCATTTCTTCGTCGTCTGTTTTGATTTCGCGGATAACGTACTCTTTTCCTTCTTCTGCATCTTTTAACGTCATACTGTTCACCATACTCTTTCTGCCCGAATTGAGGGCGGTTTGATTAGCAAAAGCTAACCTTTTCACTATTTTTTTCAACATATAAGGCTCTGTAACGTGCCTTTTATGTTGAAACAAAAAGTTATGTATCGCTAACTCAAATAGTTATACATATGAAGAGAAAGATTGTCAAGAAAAATTTTATTTTTTTATAAAGAAATTTCCTGCCACATAAAAAAAAGTATCTGTTTCTTCACAGACACTTTTCATGAATTCGTCATATTAAAATTTTATTACGTCATCCATCGAATACATTTTGGGTTCCCTGCCGCAGATAAATTTTGCCGCGGCAATTGCGCCTTTTCCGAATACGGCCTTTGAATAAGCGGTATGCTTAAATTCAATCACCTCATCTGTTCCCGCAAATATAATTTCGTGTTCTCCGACTATGTTTCCGCCGCGCACGGACGAAATTCCGATTTCTTTTTTGTTGCGCTGAATGCACTCCGAATGGCGATCGTATTTATATTCAAATTCATCATTTAAAACATGATTTATGCTGTCTGCAAGCATAATTGCCGTTCCTGACGGCGCATCAAGCTTTTTGTTGTGATGCTTTTCTATAATTTCCGTATCAAAGCCTTCCGCCGAAAGGACCTTTGCGGCCTCACTCACAAGCTTCAGCAAAAGATTTATTCCGAGAGACATGTTTGCGGAGCGCAAAATTGCAATATCCCGTGAAGCATCACGGATTTTAATGATTTCTTCTTCCGAATATCCCGTTGTGCAAAGAACAAGAGCATATTTTCTTTCCCTTGCGATTTCAAGCATATTGTTGTCATTAAGTGCCTTGGGATTTGAAAAATCTACAACAACATCCGCACTCACATTCACATCGGAAAGTTTTTTGAAAACGGGATAGTCACCCGATCCTGTGCCCGCCTTATCCACGCCCGCAACTATTCTGATATCCGGATCTTCTTTTGCAAGCTCCGTAATCGTATGTCCCATTTTTCCGTTGCATCCGGACAAAATCATATTAACCATTATTTAATCAACCCCACTTTTGTCATTTCTGCTTTAAGCTTAAGAAGGTTTTCCGGTTCCATGTCGGTTAAGGGAAGTCTCATTCCGCCCACATTAAAGCCCATAAGATTGAGAGCCGCCTTTACGGGGATGGGATTTACTTCCGAAAAAAGTGCATTCACAAGAGGCAAATATTTCATTTGAAGCGCAAGTGAGCCATTTGCGTCCCCGTTAAAGAATTTTTCGCAGATATCATGTGTTTCACGGGGAGCAACATTCGAAAGTACCGAAATAACGCCTTTTGCACCTATCGAAAGAAGAGGCGTAATAAGCCCGTCTTCACCCGAATATACATCAAAATCGCCGTTCAAACGATTCAAAAGTTCCATTGTCTGGGGAATGTTTCCCGTTGCATCCTTTACACCGACAATCGTGTCATATTCCTTTGCAAGTTCGCAAATTGTAGCCGGCAGAATGTTTACGCCCGTACGTCCTGGAATATTATAAAGGATAATCGGAATATCGATTTTTTTTGCAACGGCTCCGAAATGCTCCTTTAAGCCTCTTTGCGTTGCCTTGTTGTAATAAGGAGAAACTATGAGCACTCCGTCTGCGCCCGCCTTGTAGGCTTCCGTCGAAAGATAGACCTCGGTCTCGGTGCAATTTGAACCCGTTCCCGCAACAACCGGAATTCTGTGGTTGGTCTTTTGGACGGCATATCTTATGCATTCCACATGTTCCTCATGAGAAAGCGTTGATGCCTCTCCCGTTGTTCCCACAATGACAATACAGTCCGTACCGTTTGCCACGTTAAAATCTATCAGTTCACCGAGCTTGTCAAAATTAACACTTCCGTCCTTATTGAACGGAGTTACGATTGCCACTCCCGCACCCTTAAAAATTGACATATTGTTTGCTCCTTTCACACCTAAAAAAACACTTTGTTATATCAGTAGAGAATAACATCTGATTATTTGTTTGTCAAATCAAACGTATCCGAAATCACCCAATTTTCGCTTTCGTCTTTGAGCCATTTGACTCGTGCTTTTATTTTGTTTATCGTGCGGAGAGCCTTATTGTACGCATTATCCACACCGCCGTTTTCTTCCCAGTACTTAAAATCGTTTTCGGCGCTCTTTACGTTATCCGTCACCTTATTCAAAACCTCATCGAAAGTGCCTGCGTCATAAAGCTCATTTATGCGCTCTGCGACAAGTGCCCTAAACCACTCCTCTTTCATAAACAATATAAGCCAAGGGTTCGGATTTTCCGCGTATTTCCCGTCCATAGCATAGTCGTCGAAACTTCCCGCAATATAATCGTTTCCGATAATACACCAGTTAAAATCCCAGGGTGCCGTAAACGTAAGCTTCTTATATTTTGAATTTTTTGAAAAATCGACGCACATATAAAAGCTTCCGTTTCCGCGGTCATAATTTCCCATAATTTCTTCAATCAAATACGTATCGACAACGGATTCTATATCAAAAACGGCACTTATCGTATCTTTTGCGGAATTGTATGTTCCGTTTGCGGACACAATACGGTAATTTTCGTCAAACATCAAAAATTCGTTGTTTTCGACTGCGGAATAAAGAATCAAAAATGCGTTGTTTATATATTCGGAAATAAATTCGGTTTGTGCGTCCGAATAAATCTCACTGTGAATCGTATATCTTGTATAAGTTACAAGCGTCCCCGTGCGTCCCGTAAAATCGGTTAGCGTAATCTTATTTCCGTTATATTTATAGGGAACTTTGAAATACGGATTTGCATCCAGGTCATTTCCCGCATAATTATCTATTTCGACAAGATAGCCTGTGCTTGTTGATGTGTCGCCGTCTTCCGGTTCGTTTACGTTTATGCGCTTTTTCTTTACCTGATTTTGCTCGCACAAAAGGTAAAGTCCGTAATATTTTCCGTTTACAAAAACATTTACATATGTGCCGTCGGAAATATAATACCTGTCTTCATAAATCTTATTTCCCAGCATAAAAGCGGTATAATCCGTCGTCACTTCGTACCATGGCTTTAAAAGCACCCAGTTTTTAAAATCATTGTTATGGTTAAGCCCAAGCATGCTCTGCTTTTTGTCAAATTTGATGCGAAGCGGATAAGGTGATGCGGCGGCACTTGCGTTGCCGCGTACTTTGACGCTTGCATCCGCCGACAGCATATATTTTTCTTCGGTATTGAATACATCCACAATCGAATAAATCCACTTGTCTGCCGTTTTCTTTTTTCCGTCAGCGTAAATAATCTCTTTTCCGGCAAATTCTTCTTCGTCAAGCGTTGTTATATTGATCACGGGAAGAATAAACCGGTTTTTGGCATTTTCTGTGAGGAGCATATAATCAGCGAATTTTTCTGTATATTGCGCATAAAGTCTTTGTTTGGACTCATAAAAAGTCTGCTCTTCCGGTGACAAAGTGGGAGTGGGGGCAAGTGTAAATGTGGGTGTAGGGGCAAATGTCGGTACAGGAGTAAATGTGGGTATAAGGGCAGATGTCGGTACAGGAGTAAATGTGGGTGTAGGTGTGTATTTATATATATGCATATCTGTCGGCGCGGGAGTACCTGTCGTATCACTCGTCGGTGCTTTTGTCGGAACTAACGTTATTTCAACCGTCGGTATTTTGGTCGGCACCCGGGTCGCCGGTGTAACATGTGCCCAAACAGTCACCGGAACAGGTCCTGTCGGTGTTACGGTAATTATGGGTGTAAAGGTCACATTATCCCTTATTCCCGTATTGTTTCCGCTTTCCGTATCAGAAAATACAATTCCGAGTCCCGTAAATAAACATAAAAAAAGCACAAGAGAAAAAATCCCAACAACAAATTCCTTATTATCTTTTATTTTGGTAAAAAACGATTTCATACGGACAATTATACATTTTTTATAATCTTTTTCAAGCTTTGCAATCAAAGATATGATAACCGCTCCGATAGTCCCCGGTAAATAAAACGCCGATAGTCCTCGGCGAATAAAACTTCACATATACTTGCAAGCAAAGAAGAAAAAGGTTATAATCATAGATTGAAATTGTTTTTTTAATAACAAACTTTTTTGGAGGTAAACAAAATGCTCGTATCAGCTAAAGAGATGCTCGAAAAAGCACGTGACGGCAAATATGCCGTTGGCCAGTTCAATATCAACAACCTTGAGTGGACAGCTTCCGTTCTGAGTGTTGCCGAAGAAATGCAGGCTCCCGTTATCCTCGGTGTTTCCGAAGGCGCGGGAAAATATATGAAGGGATTCAAGACCGTTGCCGCAATGGTAAAGGCAATGGACGAAGAAATGAAGATTTCCGTTCCCGTAGCTCTTCATCTTGACCACGGCACATATGAAGGATGCTACAAGTGCATCAAGGCAGGCTTCACCTCGATAATGTTCGACGGTTCCCACTACAAGATCGAAGAAAATATCGAAAAAACAAAGGAACTCGTTCGTGTCGCAAACGCAATGGGACTTTCGATTGAAGCCGAAGTCGGTTCAATCGGCGGCGAAGAAGACGGCGTCATCGGAATGGGTGAATGCGCAGATCCCAACGAGTGCAAGCAAATTGCCGATCTCGGTGTTACAATGCTTGCCGCAGGTATCGGAAACATTCACGGAAAATATCCCGCCAACTGGAAGGGCTTAAGCTTTGAAACACTTGCCGCAGTAAAAGAAAAGGTCGGTGACATGCCTCTCGTTCTCCACGGCGGCACGGGCATTCCTGAAGATATGATAAAGAAGGCAATCTCTCTCGGTGTTGCAAAGATTAATGTCAACACAGAGTGCCAGCTTGCTTTCCAGGAAGCAACAAGAAAATATATCGAAGAGGGCAAAGACCTTGTCGGCAAGGGATTTGACCCCCGAAAGCTCCTTGCTCCCGGCGCAGAAGCAATCAAGCAGACTGTACGTGACAAGATCACACTCTTCGGTTCTGTGGGAAAAGCATTCTAAGATGTAATTTTTAAAAAATTTTAAAAAAAACTTTAAAAAAAAGCAGCCTTTTAAGGGCTGCTTTTTTTGGTTCTTATTTTTATTCTTCCGAATCGTCGTCAAAGGATTCTTCAAATTCTTCTGAGTCCTCTTCGTCGTCATATTCCTCTTCATCGGAATATTCGTCATAGCTTTCACCGTAAGAAGCATATTCTGAATCATCATATCCGACATCCATATAATCATCGGAAATCATATCCTGATCCGTATCAAGCTGAACGTTGCGATATTGCTTCATACCCGTACCTGCCGGGATAAGCTTACCGAGAATAACATTTTCCTTCAGGCCGATAAGCGGATCAACCTTGCCCTTGATTGCGGCATCGGTAAGCACTCTCGTTGTCTCCTGGAACGAAGCTGCGGAAAGGAACGAGCTCGTCGCAAGTGCGGCCTTTGTGATACCGAGCATGATTTGCTTTCCTTCGGCGGGTTTCTTTCCTTCTTTTATGAGAGCTGCATTTGCATCTTCAAAGTCAAACATATCTACATTTGTACCCGGTAAAAATTCCGAATCGCCGGCTTCGTCAATCTTGACCTTCTTCATGGTCTGACGAACGATGACCTCGATATGCTTATCATTGATTTCAACACCCTGCAAACGATAAACTCTTTGGACCTCACGAAGCATATAATCCTGCACGGCATTGATTCCCTTGATCCTTAAGATATCGTGAGGATATACCGAGCCTTCCGTAAGCTCGTCGCCGGCCTCAACCACCTGTCCGTCAAAAACCTTGATTCTTGAGCCGTATGGAATAAGATAAGCCTTTTGTTCACCGTTTTCACGATTTGTGACAACAACCTCACGTTTTTTCTTGGTATCGCGTATTTCTGTAACACCGCCAAATTCGGCAATAATCGCAAGACCTTTGGGCTTACGTGTTTCAAAAAGCTCCTCGACACGGGGAAGACCCTGTGTGATATCGCCGCCGGCAACACCGCCCGTATGGAACGTTCTCATCGTAAGCTGAGTACCGGGTTCACCGATTGACTGAGCGGCGATAATACCTACCGCTTCGCCCACCTGTACAGGCTCACCCGTAGCCATATTTGCGCCATAGCACTTTGCACATACACCGATTCTTGAACGGCATGTAAGAGCCGTTCTGATTTTTATGCTTACGGACGGCTTAACCCAGATTTCGCCCTCGTGATTCTTACGGGGATCGGGCTCAAGGAATTCCTTCTTTGCAAGTATCCTGTCGGCACGTTTTGCCGTAATCATATGATTTGCCTTAACAATAACTTCTCCGTCATCGTCAAGAATTGTCTCACAGGAGAATCTTCCGATTATACGATCGCGAAGAGATTCAATAACCTCCTGCTTGTCCATGAAGGCTTTTACCCACATTCCGGGGATTTCGCCCGTCTCGTCGTGCATACATTCAACTTCACGGATAATGACATCCTGTGAAACATCGACAAGACGACGTGTCAGGTATCCTGAGTCCGCCGTACGAAGAGCCGTATCCGAAAGTCCCTTACGCGCACCGTGAGCCGAAACGAAATATTCAAGTACATCAAGACCTTCACGGAAGTTTGACTTGATGGGAAGTTCGATTGTACGTCCCTGTGTATCTGCCATAAGTCCACGCATACCGGCAAGCTGCTTTATCTGCTTATCCGAACCACGGGCACCGGAATCCGCCATCATATGGATATTGTTAAATTTGTCAAGACCTTTCAAAAGCTTATCCGTAATCTCCTTATCGGCCTTTGTCCAAATCTCGATAACTGCCTTATAGCGTTCTTCTTCGGTTGTTTTACCTTTTCTGTGCTCTTTTGCGATTTCGTCGACCTTCTTTTGAGCCTCGGCAAGAATCTGCTTTTTGTCGGCCGGAATTGTCATATCTGAAATCGAAACAGTCATTGCGGCACGTGTCGAAAATTTATATCCGAGAGCCTTGACACGGTCAAGTGTTTCTGCGGTATTTGTCGTTCCGTGCACGGCTATGCACTTTTCAAGGATCTTCTTCAATTGCCCTTTGCCTACAGGCTTTCCGTCATCGATCTCGAGTAACAAAAGGTCTTCCGGTATTTCGGGATCACGCTTACGGATTCCCAAATCCTGCGGAATAACTTCATTGAATATAAGTGTACCGAGTGTTGTCTCAATAATTCTTGAAACCTTTGTTCCGTCACCGAGTGTGATTTCACGGCGTACCTTAATCGTCGAATGAAGCGTAATTGCCTTGTTCTCATAAGCAAGATAAGCCTCATTCATGCTCTTAAAGCATTTGCCTTCACCGATTTCGCCTGTCTTGCGGAGAGTCAGATAATAAATACCGAGGACCATATCCTGTGAAGGAACAGCAACGGGACCTCCGTCTGACGGCTTCAAAAGGTTGTTCGGAGAAAGCATAAGGAAACGTGCTTCCGCCTGTGCCTCAGCAGAAAGCGGAAGGTGTACTGCCATCTGGTCTCCGTCGAAATCGGCATTAAATGCCGTACAAACAAGAGGATGGAGTTTGATTGCCTTGCCTTCGACAAGAATCGGCTCAAACGCCTGGATACCGAGCCTGTGAAGCGTAGGAGCACGATTGAGCATAACAGGATGCTCTTTGATGACATCCTCAAGGATATCCCAGACATCCGCATGAGCACGGTCAACCATCTTCTTTGCCTTCTTCGGGTTGTCAGCCTTTCCGTTTGCGATAAGTTCTTTTACCACAAAAGGCTTAAAGAGTTCAAGCGCCATCTCCTTGGGAAGACCGCACTGATAAATCTTGAGTTCGGGTCCGACAACGATAACCGAACGTCCCGAATAGTCAACACGTTTTCCGAGAAGGTTCTGACGGAAGCGTCCCTGTTTGCCCTTCAAAAATTCGGAAAGACTCTTAAGCGGGCGATTTCCGGGTCCCGTAACCGCACGTCCGCGTCTGCCGTTGTCGATAAGTGCGTCAACGGCTTCCTGGAGCATTCTCTTTTCGTTTCTCAAAATAAGCTCAGGTGAATCGTCCTTTATAAGCTTCTTAAGTCTGATATTTCTGTTTATGATACGACGATAAAGATCGTTTATATCAGATGTTGCAAAACGTCCGCCGTCAAGCTGAACCATGGGACGGAGATCGGGCGGAATAACGGGAAGATTTACAAGAATCATCCATTCCGGACGGTTGCCGGACTTCTTGAAATCATCAAGAACTCCCATGTGCTTAACAAGCTTTGCACGCTTCTGACCGGTTGCGGTAAGAAGCTGTGTTTTCATGTCTTCCAATTCTTTGTCGATGTCGATTGCTTCAAGGAGCTCCTTTATCGCTTCCGCACCCATTGCGGCACGGAATGCCTTGTCACCGTATTTGCTGCGTGCTTCCTGATATTCGGTCTCCGAAAGAACCTGCTTATATTGGAGGTCCGTCTCACCTTTATCAAGAACTATATATGCCGCAAAATAAAGAATTTTTTCGAGATTCTTGGGAGTTAAATCAAGCATAAGTCCCATACGGCTGGGAATTCCCTTAAAATACCAAATGTGTGATACAGGGCATGCAAGCTCGATATGACCCATTCTTTCTCTTCTAACGGAGGACTTTGTGATTTCAACTCCGCAGTTTTCACATCTTACAATATGATCTCTTGTAGACTTGATGCCGTTTTTCTTATATCTGCCGCATGTACACTCATAATCCTTTGTGGGTCCGAATATCGCTTCCGAAAAGAGACCTTTTTTCTCGGGCTTAAGTGTACGATAGTTGATTGTTTCGGCCTCTTCAACTTCGCCAAAAGACCAGAGCTTAATCTTTTCGGGAGATGCAAGTCCTATTCTTATGGCATCATAGTTTGCGGCCTTGATTGAATCATCCGAATAATTAACTGACATTTTTTAAAGTATCCTCCTATTCTTCAAGACCATCGTCGTCATAGTCGCCAATGTCCAAATCTGCTGTATCGAAGTCGCCGTAATTGTCGTCATCCTCAAAATCGCCTTCCTCCAACGGACTGCCGTTTTGATCAACATACGAGAAACCGCTGTGCTCACCGAAATCTCCCGTATCGTAGGAATAATTGTTGTCATCCTCAAATGACTTGTATTCGTCATCCTTGCCGTCATAATAATCGTCACGTGCATGTTCGGTAAGTACGACCTCATCGCCGTTTTCGTCAAGTACGGTAATGTCAAGCGCAAGCGACTGAAGTTCCTTTAAGAGAACCTTGAACGATTCAGGGATTCCCGGATCTGCAATATTATGTCCCTTCATGATTGCTTCGCAAGTCTTGTCACGTCCCTGAATATCGTCCGACTTAACCGTAAGAATTTCCTGGAGAACATGTGCCGCACCGTATGCCTCGAGAGCCCAGACTTCCATTTCTCCGAAACGCTGTCCGCCGAACTGTGCCTTACCGCCG
>CAVJHK010000010.1:0-51779 GCA_963649295.1 Lachnospiraceae bacterium
ACGGGAATTTCTGTAAGTACACTCTATCGCACAAAGCTGCGAAAATAAAAGAAAAAAAATAAACTTACACACTTTGCTTGACAAACTCGCTTCTGCCGTTTGAGGAAACATATCATCTATTTTTATCCGTCAGAGAAAACAGGTCATCCCTCTTTCAGGCAACTCACCAGTTTGTGGAAACATATCAATCCTTTCGTCCCAGAAATCTACTGTGTGCATTATGAACGATAGGCTCAGGCAATCGTTCAAAGTACATTTTCCCCTCTGCTATCGTTCAAAGTATGCACCCACCTGTCACATCCAGATACCCTCTCTCCAACATTGTCCTCTTTCGTTTCCAAGCAAAATAAAAAAGACCTCTGAAACCCCATGTTCCAAAAAGTCTTATTTCAAGCGGTTTTGCGGATATTCTGTTGTGGGTGTGTATTGTTTCTCTGTATCAATCTCGGTGTTGCGATTTCATATACCAGCAAGATCTGAACAGCTTTTTTATAATAATATCCAGCACTCCAATCATTTGGACTATAGTATTTTATTCCATCGTATTCCGGTCTTTCCGTAATTAATTTCCCTTCTTCCTTATCTCCCCCACCAATTCATGTACCGTTGTACACGGCACCATCTCTGATGGCTTTTCATATCCATTCCTTATTGCCTGCTCCAGCTTCTGCTGTGCAATCTTCAAAGCCTTTTCCTCGTCACCAGTCTCTACGATTCTGCGGTACATATCTTTGTCCGCCTTGTCATAGACCTGTCCGGTTTTATTCTTATATAATTCACCGAATTTGCTACAACAGGTCCATGACTCCTGAATAGCTGGCATATTTCCGTAATAGGCATACATCCATATTTCGAAGCATGGATTAGACCAGCCGACCTCTACGCCTCTTTTCTTAGCTTCCGAAATAATGGCATCAAAATTCGGCACCTGATCTCTGTCAAATACAATCCAAGGCATTCTGTACTGAGCATCATAAGCTGTAAGCTTCAGGCACTTATTTAAAAGATCCACTGTCTTAGTCTCCACGACTATAATTACAATTTTGTCTCTGATTTCCTCAGGCAAACTATTGTAAAGTCCTTCAAAATAGCATCTTTCAGTTCCCTGAGTGTCAGTTACTATCAGATAATAGCCAAGCTCCGGTATTCTAGGATTTACAGATTTTCTTTGGTCTCTTGACTTACGGTTCCCTGTTCTATCCTTTTTGGCCATATGCTACTCCTCCCTCAAAATATCAATAGTCTTAAGGGTAGGAATTGCTCCATACTTGCCAAGCAAATAGTTCTTTTCGTAGCTTTCATCCTTACGAATTCGAGCTCCATCTTCATCTACGAAATCTGCAAGAGAATACAATGTAGACAAACCTTGGTTATCCTTCTCGGTAAACCAAATTTCATCTCGTCTTAAGATCTGATTAGAAAGCTGCCATGTATCATGCGTAGTAAATATAAGCTGAGCATGATTTACATTTACCTCCGGATTCAGGAAAATCAGGATAAAATTTCTAACCAAAAGCGGATGCAATCTCGCATTTAGCTCATCTATAAAATAGATACTTCCCTTCTGCAACACTTCCTGTAATTCTGGATACAGAGCAAACATCTTAAGGGTTCCGGCAGATTCCATTCCTAAAGGAATCCTTGCCATTTCCTCTGAATCAATCTTCTTGTGAAGAGATTCAATCTTAAATGTCGGCTCTTTAGATCCTTCCTCTGGCGGGATTTCCTCAATATTGAAATCCTTAATATTTTCATCAAAGGATGCAAAGTACTCAATTACCTTATTCTGAATATTCTTATCTTCCACAAATCCTCTAGGCAGTCTTCTAGACAAGAAGAAATTAGTTACAACATCGCCAAAATCTGCAAATTCGTTTGCAATAAACCAATCTCTTACCAACTTGCACTTATCAATCTTTAACTTAGCTCCAAGAGAAATAATTAGCACCTGCTTTTCCAATGCAGCCTCAATATTTGCTCTGCTGGTCTTAGCCAAACCTTGAAGATCTAATTCATCCTCAGATCTGTAGAATACCGGTGAATACTTTCTAGCAGTCTTTGCCTTAGAATTTAACCACTCCTCTGTGACACCTTCCTTACCAATGCAAAATCCATAATTATATGATTTTTCTGCCTTATCTCCAGGTACGGTAAAATAAACCTCAAACATTGACTCTGCATTTTCTGATACAGCATCAAACAGGAACGGTGTTGGCCTGCATTCTTCAAACTTTTCCGGATCATCACCATAGTGAAGTGAGTCTGCTACATATCGAGACATGTAGTTAAATGCGCTATACACATTCGACTTTCCACTTGCATTAGCCCCATAAATTGCAGCCACTGGAAGAATCTTCTCGCTGCCAACACTTATGACTCTATCATTAAATTCTGTCATCTTAGCTGCTGACAAATCCAAAGTTGCATCATCTCTAAATGATCTGTAATTCTTGAAATTAAATTGAATAAGCATGCTATCACCTCACCTTATTTCTTATTACCTCAAATATAAAATAACACCTTTTTTACTCTAAATCAATATTCAAATGTGATTATTTCTCATTTAAGTGTATCTTTTTGCAACTAAGTTGCGATTTTTGTTGCGTTTTGTGTTGCGATTTTATCCAGCAAACTGTGGCAAATCATGATTCACCTCCGCCTTATAATAGCTTCCCATTGTACTTCCAGCATTAAACAGAGCTGTCATCAAATATCCCTTAATGTTGCGAACCTTGGTAGTATTCTTCCCCATGCAGCCACTGATTCTTGATGGATAGGCCCACGCGATCAATCATCATGCCATAGATTGCCTTTGCTTCAAAGCAAATTTTGCGGAAATATTCCGCAGAATATAAGGTCTTTGGCACACGATAGAACTGAGTCATCCGCACATCCTGTCCCCTGAAATAATTCATCGTTACTTTTTCTTCCACTAAGTTTTCCTCCTTCCTCTCATATTTTTAGGCCTCCACTGCATAAGTCAGTCTCTTGAGATAAAGCATATCCGGATATCCCTTTGCCCGCTCTCTTTTTTTCAATAACCCTGCAGCTTCAAGCTCTGTCATATATTTCTTTACACTGTTTTCGCTTCGGTTCATGTCATCCATAATTTCCTGTATTGGGTAAACCACAAACACTCGGCCCTGTTCGTCTTTCCAATTATTCTTCTGATACATTCCCATTCGCTCCATGATTAGTCCATAAAGCATCTTGGCTTCTAAAGAGACTGCTGAGAAAGCCTCCTCCTTAATCAGGATCTTTGGAATGTTCACATAGCTAAACTGGTCCGCTTGTTTTCCATATAAATAATTAAATTCCATTTTCTAATCCTTTCTGCTCTTTGCTCCACTGTTCCAAAAGATTTTCTATCACCCGCTCCATCTGAGTCGCTGTATATTCTTTTGGAAAATACTTTTTCAATTTTTTGTCATCAAACACCACCTTCTTGGCAGCATGTCTGCCAGGAAGGCTCTCATTTAAAATGCTAATCATCCGCGCCTGGTCGATGTTTTCCTTCTCCAAATGTTCTCGAAGAGCTGCTATCTGAACTGGCTTGATTACCACATTCTCCCGGATATATTCATTGAGCCATTTCTGGATATTCTCATCGAAATAGGAAATATCCACAGCACAGGTAAACTGCAATCTGTGCTGATCAACGAGACCGAGAAGGGATGGGATAAGATAGGTGAGGCGGATATAACGACGAACCTGATTCTTACTCATTCCAATTTCATTGCCAATCAAAGCTGCTGTTTCTGACTTCCACCCATTTTGGGTGGAAGTTTCGTCCTCGTTCAAAACACCTCCAAAATCCGAGCTTTTTCCCTGCCTCTTCATGGCCTCCAATTTCATCCTCAACGCAAATGCTTTCTCACTCGGTAACAGCTCCTCCCTCTGAATATTACTATCCACCATTACTATGGTTGCTTCATCATCAGATAAATCTCTTACCACTGCCGGAATCTTAGTCAGCCCTGCCATAATACTGGCATGGAGCCTTCTATGACCGGAGATCATTTCATATCCATCTTCATCATTTCCTCTCACCAGAACCGGAGTTAGAACACCATTAGCCTGAATGCTCTGAACCAACTCCGCCATCTTTTCATCCTCAATCACTTTGAAGGGATGATTTTTGAAGCTTCGAATCTGATTGATATCAATCTCTATGGAGTTCTCGCTATTGCCCAACCCAAATAAATCATCATAAGTTGCCAACTTTACTTTTTTCTTATTCTCCATCCGCTATCACCTCCTTGGTCAGTGCTGTATAAGCAAATGCTACCTTACCTTTTGGATCATGTTCATAAATGCTCTTGGCCTGCCATACTGTTTCCTTCGCTCGTACTGATGAAGGAATTTCAATGTCAAACACCTTGATGGAAGACGCATATGTGTCATATACCATCAAGCTAATTTCCTTGGCATGATTCGTTCTGGAATCCACCATGGTAAGAAGAATCCCCTCTATTTTCAGCTTATGATTGATTCTTCTCTTTACCATTCCAATGGTCTTGATCAGTTCCTGCAGACCTTTTACCGGAAGATATGCTGCCTGCACCGGAATCAATACGGAATCCGCTGCTGTCAAAGCATTGATGGTCAGCATTCCAAGGGATGGCATACAGTCAATCACGATATAGTCATAATCTCCCTTTACCTTATCAATAAATCCCTTTAATATTCGCTCCCTGCTCATTACATTGACCATGGTGCTTTCCAGAGCGGCCAACTCGATATTTGCTGCTACCAAATCCACATTTTCCTTGTGGTGCATAATGCTGGCTTTCGGATCATAATCCTCATCATTGATTTCATCCATCAACGGGCTCACCAGAGTCTGCTCCAATTCATCCGGCTCCCAATAACCCAGGCTGATGGTCAGACTACCCTGTGGATCCGCGTCGATTAGCAGAACTTTTTTTTCCTTCTGATGCCATGCCAATTCCTAAATTTACTGCTGTGGTAGTCTTGCCAACTCCACCTTTCTGATTTGCAATTGCAATTACTTTTCCCATAATTTTTCTTCCTCCTATTAAAAATCTCCGTACATGGTCTCTATGTATTCATTAATCTGTTTCACATTTACCAGGACAATTCCAGGCATTTTACGGATTGCTCCAGCTTCCTTTGCCATATCACGGAAAGTATGCTGACCCATAGAATAGAGCTCTGCGCCTTCCGCATATCTGATATATTGCTTTTGTCCATTTTCAATTTGAATTTTTATGGCCTCTACATCGCCTCTTCTAAACTTTGCCATGTCATCCTCCTATTTCATCTGTTCCTCGATGTACTCATTTACTTTTTCAATACTGATTAGGCAAACTCCGCCGATTTTTCTTACAGCATCCGCCTTCTTGGCTAAATCTGTAAAATTCTTCTTCCCCATGGAATAGAGATAGGCCCCTTCGTCGTAACGCACATATTTTTTATTTCCAAGGTTTACCTCTGAGCAAAGCTTGGGATCATTTCTGTCCAATCTCTTCATATCCTTCTCACCCTCCTCTCTGAAAAACGATGCCACATAGGCATCAAACTTGGCATAATCGATTAAAGATTGTTTCCGCATCATCTTGAAAGCGTTGCATTCTCTGGCAATGCGCTTGATCTCGTGATACCTAAGCGAATACTGTTTCGTGAGTTTGACCGCCTCCACATATCGATCCACCTTTTGCTCACAAGCCGCTTCCAGCTCTGGTATTAATACTGTTTCTTTCTCCATTCCTGCTCCTTTCTGTGGATTTCCGAGAAACAAAAAAGACACCCGAATCTAGTATTTCTACTAGACACGAATGTCTTTGATGGTCTCGTCTCAAGTTGTTCCTTGAACCAAGATATTATTTAATTTCGTTCAAATTTTTATCGCCTAAAGTCTTGCATATGATGTAGGTCAGTACCACGAATCTTTTGTAACGGACCGCATTAAGATGCATACTCTGCACCCTTATTCAGGTCCCATGTACCACATTGATTCTTGATACTTTCTATTGCTACACATTTACTTGCAAGCATATGCATCGATTTACTTATCCAGGGACTTCATCGTCGGAAACAACAGCACATCCCTGATTGCGCTGCTGTTTGTGAGCAGCATCACAAGTCTGTCGATGCCGTATCCGATGCCGCCCGTCGGAGGCATGCCGATTTCGAGAGCGTTGATGAAATCCTCGTCGGTATGCTGTGCTTCTTCGTCGCCGGCTGCGGCATTTCTGTCCTGTGCGGCAAAGCGTTCACGCTGATCAATGGGATCGTTGAGCTCGGAATAGGCGTTGCACATTTCCCATGTGTTTACAAAAAGCTCAAAGCGCTCAACTTTTGTGGGGTCGGACGGCTTTTTCTTTGTAAGCGGAGAAATCACAAGCGGATGATCGGTGATAAAGGTGGGTTGGATAAGGTTCTTTTCGCAATATTCTTCAAAGAAAAGGCTCACGATATCGCCCTTTGTATGGAAGCTTTCATATTCGATATGATGCTCATCCGCAAGGTGCTTTGCTTCTTCGTCGGTTAAAACCGTGTCAAAATCGATGCCCGCATACTTCTTTATGGCATCGTTCATTGTCATTCGTTCAAAAGGCTTACCGAAATCAAGCTCAATGTCACCATACATAAATCGTGTTGTGCCGAGCACCTTTTCGGCAAGATATCTGAACATGCTCTCGGTGAGCTCCATCATACCTTCGTAATCCGTATATGCCTGATAAAGCTCCATAAGCGTAAACTCGGGATTGTGTCTTGTGTCAACACCCTCATTGCGGAAAACTCTTCCGATTTCGAATACGCGTTCAAGTCCGCCGACAATAAGCCTCTTTAAATAAAGCTCGAGCGAAATTCTGAGCTTTACGTCCTCATTAAGTGCATTATAATGCGTAACAAACGGTCTTGCCGAAGCTCCGCCCGCATTTGCCACAAGCATGGGTGTTTCAACTTCTGTAAAGTCGCGGTCCGCAAGGAAATTGCGAATTTCACGGATTATCTTGGAGCGCTTTATGAAAACTTCCTTGGAATCCTCGTTCATAATGAGATCGACATAACGCTGACGATACTTCATATCGGTGTCGGTAAGCCCGTGAAATTTTTCGGGAAGCACCTGAAGGCTCTTTGAAAGAAGAACCATCTCGTCCGCATGAATCGAAATTTCGCCCGTCATTGTGCGGAATGCATATCCCTTTACTCCGTAAATATCACCGATATCCGACTTCTTAAAATCGGCATAGGATTCTTCGCCGAGCGAATCACGCGAAGCATAGACCTGAATCTTGCCCTTTAGGTCCTGAATGTTTGCGAATGAAGCCTTACCCATAACTCTCTTAAACATAAGACGGCCGGCAATCGAAACCCTTATCGGCTCGGCATCCATTATTGCACGTCTTTCGTTGTAATCGGCAGTAAGAACGGCTTTCTTTTCGGCCTCGTCAAGGCCTTCCGTATTCGGAGCCGTACGACCCGCAAGTTTTTTTTCTTCGTGAGCGGTATAAAGCGACACAACCTCATCCGTATGATGGGTTACATCGTATTTTGTTATCTGAAAAGGATCCTTTCCCGCATCCTGTAACGCCTTAAGCTTTTCTCTTCTGACGCGGCGAAGCTGGTTTATATCCTGTGTTTCCTGTGTCTTGTCGGGCATATCTTTTTCCTCCGTCTGTAATCATATACTGATTGTAAGCTTCAAAATTTGCTCGCGAATATTTAAATACAACGTCCAAAAGTCTGACGAATCAGCCCCGGGCTCACCCTTAAACGCCTGTACAATCCTCGCAAAGCATATATCCTAATCTTTATATCAAATACCCGGGCATTAAACAAAAAAACGCCCGGGTGAATTTTAAGAAAAATTTTTACTCTACTTTTATAATCTTATAGGTCAGCACACCGCCGGGCGCATCAACCTCCACCACGTCGTTCACCTTGTGTCCGATGAGAGCGGAACCAAGCGGAGATTCGTTTGAAATAAGTCCGTTTAAGACGCTTGCCTCAGTCGAACCGACAATCTTAAATTCATCTGTTTCATTATATTCAATATCAAGAACGGTTACCTTACTTCCGAAATTAATCTTTCCGGATTTGATATCGGATTTAACATCCTCGGCATCAACAACCTCGGCATTTTTGAGAATTTCTTCGAGCTGCACGATTCTTGCTTCGATATCGCGCTGTTCGTCTCTTGCGGCATCATATTCGGCATTCTCCGACAAGTCGCCCTGTTCTCTTGCTTCTTTGATTTTTTCGGAAATCTCTTTACGTTTGTTTACCTTGAGATCGTCAAGCTCCGCTTCGAGAGCTTTGAGTCCCTCGTATGTAATGATTTTTTTCTTTGTTTCAGCCATGTTTTGTTACATCTCCATTCTATGATGTTAAACCTGTCCCCATAACACTTTATTGCGTCATTACAACAATGCAATATCGCAAAAAACATCTATAGGTCAAGGTATTTTAGAACAAGTCTCGCCTTTTGTCAAGAACTATCGCAAAGCACAAAACGAATTTGCTTTTTTCAAAGCCGAAGCTTATCGCATTACTTAATGCACTCGCAAAATTCATCCATCATTTCGTCAAAGATCTTAAGCGCATCCTCTATCGGCTTCGGGCTTGTCATATCAACGCCGGCAACCTTCAAAAGATCCGTGGGAGACATTGTGCATCCGCCGCGAAGGAATTTGAAGTAATCGTTTACGGCAGTCTCGCCTTCCGTAAGAATACGGTTGCTGAGCGCAAGTGCGGCAGAATATCCCGTTGCATATTGATATACATAAAAATTGTAGAAGAAATGCGGTATTCTCGACCATTCATATGCAATTTCCGGATCGTTTACAACGGCATCTCCGTAATATTTTTCGTTTAAGGCGTAATAAAGCTTTGAAAGCGAATCCGCCGTAAGGCTCTCTCCGTTTTCTGCCATTTCGTGCGTCTTATATTCAAATTCGGCAAACATCGTCTGGCGATAGAGCGTTGTTCTGAAATCATCAAGCATATGGCTTATGATATATGCTCTTTCCTTTTTGTCGGTTGTTTTGTTGAGCAAATATCTTGTAAGAAGTGCCTCGTTGCAGGTTGAAGCAACTTCCGCAACAAATATCTTGTAGTCGGCATGCAGACAGTTTTGCGATTCAGCCGAAAAATAAGAATGCATTGCATGACCGAGCTCATGGATAAGTGTAAATACGGAATCAAGTCCGCCGTCATAATTTAAGAGAACAAACGGATGAACTCCATAAACGCCTGCGGAATATGCGCCGCTTCTCTTGCCTTCGTTTTCGTAAATATCGATCCAGCGCTCGTTAATCGCACGCTTTATTACGGAAAGATAGGTTTCGCCCATGGGCTTAAGTGCCTCGACAACCATTTCGCATGCTTCGTTAAAAGGAATCTTCTTGTCGACGCCTTCCACAACGGGAATAAAAAGGTCATACATATGCTGCTCTTTAAGTCCCAAAACATCTTTTCTTATCTTCATATATTTGTGAAGGAGCGATACGTTTTTGTCGACAACATCAAGGAGATTCTTATAAACCTGCACGGGTACATTGTTCACATCCGTTCCCATTTCGAGCGCAGACGCATAATTTCTTGCCTTTGCAACAAAAACATGACCTTTAACATGAGTCTGATAATTTGATGCAAGCGTATTCTTGTAATCGATATACATCTTATAATAATTCTTAAACATATCACGGCGCACGTTTACATCGGGATTTTCAAGAAGAACTCTGTATCGTCCGTGAGTAATTCTCACCTTTTCACCCTTGTCGTCGGTGATTTCGGGGAAAACAAGATCCGCATTGTTAAACATCGAAAACGTGCTTCCGGCGCCCATAAGCACCTCGCCCGCAGATGCAAGAAGCTTTTCCGTTTCCGGTGAAAGCACATGCTCACGATTTCTTAACATCTCATTTATCTCAACATCAAATTCATGAAGTCTTGGCTCTTCCTTATAAAGCGTATCAAGCTTTTCCATAAGTCCCGCAAGGATTTCGGGATCCGCAAAAGCAATTTTTTCACGGAGATTACTGTAAAAGCTCATCAGCTTCATATCAAGCGCCTGATTTTCGGCATTCTTCGTATCCTGGTCCGTAAGACGGGATGTGTAATTTAACTCTTTCTCAAGCTTTTCGACAAACTTTTCAAGTGTTTCAAAATAATTGTAAAGTGTCTTTCCGCTTTCGCAAAGCTTCCCCTTCATTTTGCAAATGCAATCTGCAAGTTCTTCGGTTTCCTTAACGTCTGCCTCAAGCTCTGCGATATCCTTATAGATATCCTCAAGCTTCCATGTGTCCTTAACGTCAACTTCGCTTCTTTTTTTAAGTTCCTGTGCCATTTTGTCCTCTTTCCGGCTTTTGCGCCTTGTTTATTGTCTGATACATGTGTCAAAATAATTTTTGACCTCAATATTATTTTCTTTAATTTTGCTCTTTGTGAAAGCAATGCTTTTATGCACTCGCCCTTCATCCCGCCTGATTCTCTTTTTCAAGCTGTATCTCATAAAGCTTTCTGTAATATCCGTTTTCCTTTGAGATAAGACTTTGGTGGTCGCCTTCTTCCACAAGCCGTCCGTCATGCATAACCATTATTTTGTCGGCATGCCTTATCGTCGAAAGCCTGTGTGCAACCATAATCGTTGTTCGTCCCTGCATAAGGACACCTAAGGCATCCTGTATCAGGCTTTCCGTTTCCGTATCGATATTTGCCGTTGCCTCGTCAAGTATCAAAATATGCGGATCGAATGCAAGTGTGCGCGCAAAGCTTATAAGTTGTCTTTCTCCCGCGGAAAATGTTGCGCCGCGCTCCGTCACATATTCCGTATACGTATTTTCAAGTTTTTCGATAAATCTGTCGGCATTTACCCGCCTTGCGGCATTTTTTACGTCTTCGTCAGAAATATCTTGGTTTCCGAGCCTTATATTTTTTGAAATATCACCCGTAAAAAGAAAAACATCCTGCTGCACCTGACCGATTAGGTGCCTGAGTTCACTTATCCCGATATTTTTTATGTCGACATCGTCTATTTTGATGCTTCCCTTTTGGATATCATAATATCTTCCTATAAGATTAAGTATCGAAGACTTGCCTGCGCCCGTCGCCCCCACAAATGCGGCGCTTGACCCGGGCTCTATCACAAATGAAACGTCCTTTAATATCCAGTCTTCGTCATTGTATGCAAACCACACGTGCGAAAACTCGATTTTGCCTTTAAAATCTTTGATCGTAACGGGACTGTCGGTTTCCTTGATTTTTGTGTCATCGTCAAGCAGTATAAAGATTTTTTCTGCCGACGCCATCGACTGCTGCAGCGTCCCAAACTGCTCCGCAAGCGACTGGATGGGCTCAAAGAATGAGGAAATATAATTATAAAAAATATAAAGCGTTCCGACGGTGATCGTGCCGTTCAGCACTTCGATTCCGCCTGCCGAAAGTATCGAAACCATGGCAATTATCGACAGGATATACATTAACGGACGGAATATCGCAAATACCATCATTTCGCGAAATGACGCATGATAAAGGTCAAGTGCCCGCTCGTTGAATTCGGAATTTTTTACGTTTTCCTTGGCAAAGGACTGTATAAGCTTCATTCCCGACAGGTGTTCGGAAAGATAAGTATTTAGCGCCGTAAGCTTTGTACGCACTATTTTGTAAGTCGTCCTCGAAATTGTCCTGAAAAAATACGTAAGAATACAAATCACCGGCACAAGCGCAAAGCCTATAAGCGCAAGCTTCACGTTCAAAACAAGCATCACAACCGCAAGTCCCACAATCTTCACAGTATTTTTGATTAGGTTGATCAGTACCTGCGTAAACATTTCGTTTAAGGCTTCAACGTCGTTGGTAATTCTTGTAACGATTTTTCCGACGGGAGTAATATCAAAAAACCTAAGCGACAGCGACTGAACATGCTTAAATAACAGATTTCTTACATTATAAATAATACTTTGCCCCACATGCGCAAGTATCCACGTCTGCGCCATGTTGAACACAAAAATCAAAAGTATGGTGATAAAATATTTAAGCGCAATCACCTTTACGCTCGAAAAGTCGCCGGACTCCGCAAACAAATCGACCGTATCCCCAAGCAGTATCGGGCGGTATAAGTCAAGCGCCGTAATAAGGAGAACAAGCACCACTGCAAGCACAAGCTCCCATATATACGGAACCGCAAATTTGAGAAGCCGCACAAACGTCGATTGCTTTTTATTCTGTTTTTCCGATATATTTTCCAAAGTTTTCTCCGTTTTAATGCAAAGTCCCGTCACACAGCATTTTGATTTTCTCCGTCAAGCTGCTGCTTTTCGTAAAGTGCGGCATATTCGCCGTTTAAATCAATAAGCTCTTTGTGGCTTCCGTATTCCTTAATTTGTCCGTCTTCCATTACGGCAATTTTGTCACAATGCTCGATTGTCGATATTCTGTGAGCGATTATAATCGTTGTTTTGTCTTTTCTGACCTCTTTTAAATGCTCAAGAATTCTTTCTTCCGTATCTGTATCAACCGCCGAAAGCGCATCATCCAGAATCAAAATCTCTGCGTCCTTCATAAGTGCGCGCGCTATCGACGTGCGCTGCTTTTGACCGCCCGACATCGTAACTCCCCGCTCTCCGACCATCGTCGCATAATTTTTGGGGAATTCCATAATGTTATCGTGAATTTCCGCATTCTTTGCGGCAAGAATTACATCGTTTAAATCATCGTGAAGCACATCCGCGGCACTTTCGCGTGCGGCAAGCTCGCGGTCAAGTATGGCTTCCATTGTGTCCATACGGTTTAAAATAACATGCGTGTCGATTCTCTTGTTTCTCTTTTGCGCCTTAAAATCTCTCGATCCGAAAGCAATATTTGTTTGAACCGAATCCGAAAAAAGAAAATTGTCCTGAGGAACATAGGCGATTTTTTCGCGAAGAGTCTCAAGCGGAATCGTATTTATGTCATTTCCGTCAAAGAAAATATGACCTGAAGGCACATTATGCATATGAAGAAGAAGATTTGCGATTGTTGTTTTTCCGCAGCCCGTGCGGCCTATTATCGCAAGACTTTCACCCTTTGGAATTTTTACGGTGATATTTTTTAGCACCTGCGGAAGCTCCGCTTTATATGCAAAAGAAAGATCCTTTATTTCTATTTCGCCCGAAAGCGACTTTATGTCGTAATTTGTTTCGCCCGTATCCTTGATTTCGGGACTTTCGTTAAATATGCCGCCTATTCGCTTCATCGACGCTATCCCTTGAGAAAACGTCGTTATCGAATCTCCCATCGCCAGCATCGGCCAGACAAGCATGTTTATATATGCCGTAAACGCAACAAACTTTCCGGGTGAAAGCTCTCCTCTTGAAACAAGAAGTCCCCCATAAAGAAGCGTGAGCACACTCGAAATTCCGATTAAGAAGTCAAGCATCGGCATCACAACAGCCATAAGGCTTACAATCCTTAGGTTCATCTTTTTGTTGTATCTGTTTGTTTCGTCAAACACCTTAAATTCGGCATCTTCCTGCACAAATGCCTTAATCACGCGCATTCCCGAAATGCTTTCCTGAACCATATCGGACATTTTTGAAAACGCCGCCTGTTTTTCGTCAAAGCGTTTTTCCGTTTCTTTGCCGTATTTTATGCCTCCGCAAAGAATCAGCACCATAGGAATAAGCGTAAGTGCCGTAAGGCGCACATCAACATAAATACACATTTTTACAAGCACCATAACGGTCATCACGCTAGCGTCAAACGTGGAAATAACCGCCGATCCGACTGCCGAACGTATGGCGCTTAGGTCATTCGTAAAATAGCTCATAAGGTCGCCGACCTTATTATTATTGTAAAAATTAACCGACTGGCGCGACAAATGGTTATAAAGATCCGTTCTGATCTCATATTCTATCTTTCTGCACGAGCCGAATATCGTATATCTCCACAAAAAGCGCATTGACATTATGCCGAGACCCACAAGCAGTATTTTTTGAATGACAGAAAAAAGGCCATCTCTTGAAAGCGTTCCGCTTGTCAGCCCGTCAATAATATTTCCCGTATATTCGGGTACAAAAAGGCACAAAAAATCCACAACAAAAAGCGCCGCGAGACCGATTGTATATGCGATCCCGTGCCGCCCTATGTATTTTCTTATAAATTTTATGCTACTTTGACTCTTTGACCGTTCCATTATCCAGTATCAGCACTCTTTGGCACGTCTGCTTTATCACTTCTTTATCATGAGATATAAAAATATATGAGCAATGTGTCTTTTCCTTTAATCTTTGCAGGAGCTCAAGTATTTGGGCGGCAACATTAAAATCAACCGCAGACACGGGCTCGTCAAGGATTATTATGCCGGGTGACGAAATCACCGCACATGCTATTGCCACTCTTTGACGCTCTCCGCCCGAAAGCTCGTAAAGCATACGATAAGCCATTTCCGACTTTAAGTCAACACTTTTTAATGCTTCAAAGACAGCAATATTTGCCGCTCGCCTTAAACCGTAATATTTTCCGATACGTGTTTTTTGGGGAATTTTGCTGTTATTTACAGTCACGATTTTATTTAAATTTCCGATTTTTGCTGTGTTTTGGCCAACGCTCTTTTCTTTTCGCCGCTCGTTAAAATAATTTAAATACCACGCTTCTCTTAAGATTTTTCCCACACTTTTTGCTTTGTTTAAGCTTGTGTAAGGGTCCTGAAATACCATGCGAATATTTTCATATTGCTTATCAAACATAATTGTGCCGGAGCTTTTTTGCAGCATCCCCGCAATCACCTTTACAAGCGTCGATTTCCCCGCTCCCGAACGCCCCACAATTCCGAGCGTTTCGGATTTATATAAATCAAAATTTATATCTTGTAACACGGGCACTTCTTTTTCTTTTCCGAACAGATTTTTATTCTTATACGAAAATGAAAGGTCACGTACCCTTAATATCGGTTCCGCACTAACCTCCCCCGTCTTATAATCCGGAAAATCAAAAATCTCGTTGCTTTCACCCACAATTTCGCCGTGATGCATGCATATTATTCTGTCGGAAACCTTTTCGACAAGCCGTCTGTCATGCGAAATAAAAATAATCGACGTACCGTGACGCGCCCTGCGTTCAAGCAAGAGCTTTGCTATAATTTCCGTATTTTCGGTATCGAGAGCGGTGGTTATTTCGTCAGCCACCAAAATTTTGGGATTTGTGACAAATGCCATCGCAATCATTACACGCTGCCGCTGTCCGCCCGAAAGCTCATGCGGATAAGAATTTAGGAGGCTCACTGTAGGATCAAGCCCCGCAGACAAAAGTGCCTGCTTTACCCTTAATTCCCTTTCTCTTTTTGTGAGTTTTATTTTCTTATGAATGATTAAAGGCTCTTCCACCTGCTTTTTTATTTTCAAAAGCGGATTTAGGGACGTCATCGGTTCCTGGAAAACATAGGCAATTTCCGCTCCCCGAATTTTTGGGAGCGACTTATTGTTTTTTAAATCAATTTCGTTTCCGTTAAAGCGGATCGAATCATAAGACACATTGTAGTCTTCGGGCAAAAGTCCCGTAATGCTCATGACGGTAAGGCTTTTCCCCGATCCCGATGCGCCGACAAGACCCAAAATTTCACTCTGTTCAAGCGAAAAGCTCACGTTTCTTACAAGGCTCTTTTTTTCGTCTTCCACCGAAACCGAAATATTCATGTTTTTTACTTCAAGTAATGCCATGCGATACAAACCCCAATCCGAGTGTAAGAAAAAGTATTGCGATTCCGGGTGCGATTGCCATATGCGGCGCAAACACAAGATAACTTTGCGCTTCATAAAGCATGCGCCCGAGGCATATGTCCGGCGCCGAAATCCCAAGTCCCAAATAGCTCATGCCGGCTTCCGCAAGCACGGCATTTTGAAAGCCTATGAGTGCTGCGGACGCAAGCGCCGTTTTCATGTTCGGAAGAATATCCAAAAATATGATATGAAAATCTTTTGCACCCATCAGTTTCAAATTTTTCACATAATCGCTTGTGCGCTCTCTTATCATTTCACCGCGCGCAATCCGCACAAAACTCGGAATAAAAGAAATTCCGAGTGCAAGAACGAGATTATATTTTCCGTTTCCCACGGCTCCCACAATCAAAATCGCAAGAAGTACGCTTGGGAAAGCAAATACAGTATCGTTAATCCGCATTATTATACTGTCGATTATTCCGCCGTAATATCCTGTCACACAACCGATAAGCGTTCCAAAAAAAAGTCCCGTGAGTGTCACAAGAAATGCGACAAAAAACGAAAGCGAGCCTGCACTCATGACACGGCTCAGCACATCACGTCCAAGATTGTCGCATCCCATTATGTGACTTAAGGAGGGAGCGGCATTTTTGAGCGGCAAATGCATTTCCGTAGCGTCGTAAGGCGTCCAAAATGCACCGATTACCGCCGGCAAAACACTTAAAAATACCATTATAAGTCCCACATAAAATGTTTTTTTGTATTTTCTTGTAAAAGTCAGTTTTCGCATCGGTTTTTGCCTGTTTATTCCACTCTTTTATCAACAATTTTGTACGTGATATCCGCAATCGTGTTCATTATTACGACAAGTGCCCCGGTATAAAGGACAAGTGCCTGAACAACCGGATAATCCCTGTTTGAAATCGATGTCACAAGAAGCTCGCCCACTCCCGGAATTCCGAAAACCTCTTCCGCAACAATCGCTCCCGCAAGCACCTCGGCCGCCGCCATCGAAAAAAATGTTATTGTGGGCACGATCGCATTTTTTAAAATATGACAATAAAGGATTCTGCTTTCGGAATTTCCCTTTGCCCTTGCCGTTCTTACATAATCGCACGTTTTTTCGTTTACGATTCCGTCACGCAAAAATTTTATCATCATCGATATTTTTGGAACGGATACCGATATTGCGGGTAATATCATAAAGGTTAAAAAGCCCCAAAAGTCTTCGGATGCATTCACATATCCGCCCACCTTAAACCATGAAAGCATGATTCCGAATATTAATGTTAAGACTATCCCTAAGAAAAACTGCGGCGTTGCCATGCCGATTTGCGTGAGCACCGTTATCGTGTTGTCAAGTGCCGAATTCGGACGTCTTGAAGAAATTATCGCAAGCGGTACCGAAAAAACAACCATAAAAACTATCGAAAGAAGCGCAAGTCCCACCGTTACAGTAAGGCGGCTTCCGATAAGATCGGTCACAGTCATTTGATATCTGTAGGAATTTCCAAAATCACACGTAATTGCGCCCTTAAGCCATTTTATGTATCCTTCAAAATTTCCATCATAAATCCCCATGCTTTTGCGAAGTGCTTCGATATCTGCCTCCGCAGCCGAGAGTCCAAGCTTTGTGATTGCGGCGTCACCCGGGATCACCGAAAAAGCAAAGAAGGTCACCATTGATATCAGAATAAGCGTTGCAACAAGTCCCGCAAGCTTTTTTAAGACATAATTCATAGTGACCTCCGTTATGGTTTAATTTTTTTTAATTCTCCGCCCAATAAAGCTTTGATGCGTCAAATACATACAAAGGATAAGGCGTATATCCCGACAAGCCCTTTTTGACCGCCGTAATCTTTATCGGATCCTGAATGAAGACGGACGCGGCATCCTCGGTAAGAATTCTTTGACACGCATGGTAATAAGTCTTCTTGTCGGATGTGTCGAGAGCCGAAAGCCCCAATGAGAAATTCTTATCAAACTCAGTATCGTTAAAATTGATAAAGTTGTTTGCGGCATCGGATCTGTAACGCTTCAAAATATCCGACGGCGCAAGGTTTGCATCAAGCCCGATTATTGTGGCTTCGTAATTTCTGTTTGCATAAACCTCGCTTAGCCACGCCGACCATTCTACGGTATTGATTTTTGCGGTAATACCGATTTTCTTTAATTGCTCAACAATAATCTCACCCGTTGTCACATGTGTTGCATATGCCGACGGAATCGTAATCGTAAATTCAAAGCCGTCCGCATATCCCGCATCCGCAAGGAGCCTTTTTGCTGCATCCGTATCGTATGTATAATAATTTACAAGATCGTCCGCATAATATTCTGAAATTCCCGGGAACATACCGCTGCCGATAAGCGTTCCCTTATTTTCGCCATAAAGAAGCGACATGATTTCGCTGCGGTCGACTGCCATGCAAAGCGCTTTGCGGACATTTTTATTTTTAAAGGGTTCAAAATCATTGTTTAAAAACAATGCCTGCACAAGATTATATTCGCTTGATACAGCATTATATTTGTCTTTGAGGCTCTCTGCCTGATCCCGAGTCAGCTCCGTCATAATGTCAACCGTCCCCGCAAGAAGCTCCAAAAAAGCCGCATCCGTGCTTGGGAAAATCTTAAACGTAACTTTGTCGACACTTGGTTTTTTGCCGTAATAATCGTCATTTTTGACGATTACAAAGCTCGTAAGCGGTGTATATGACATGAACTTATAAGGACCCGTGCCGACGGGTGCCGTAGCCTGATCCTTGTAATCGGCGGGAATTATCGCGCACGTAAGATAATAAATAAGCTCGGTACTCGGCTCGGAAAGCTTAACGATTACCATATTATCGTTCTGAGCATAAATATCCGTAATAACAGAAAGTGCCGACTCCACAAGAACATTGTCATCCGACACGTCTTTGAAACCGGCACACCTTTTCAGTGAATATACAACATCTTCGGTTGTTACAATATCTCCGTTATGAAACTTAACATTGTCCTTTAGCAAAAACGTATATGTTTTTGCATCCTCGGAAATAATATAACTCTCGGCAACCGCCGGATATACATTTCCGTTTTCATCGGGCTTTACAAGCCCTTCGAAGATATTGAACAGAATTTCATCGGTTCCTGCCGCTACTGCAACGTGTGGGTCAAGACTGTCCGGATCCTGTGTTATTCCGACCGTGACCGAATTTGTCACGGACGATTCATTGTCGGCGCCTCCTTCCTGTGGTCTGGCCTTTGTGCATCCACCGCACAATAGACTGAGCACTGCCAAAAGAATAAGTGACCTTTTCTTCATCGAAAGCACCTCTTTTAAATTAAATTTTTTATTATTTGGATTCCTTTGTATCTTTGGATTCCTTTGTATCTTTGGCTTCTTCCTTGGCTGCCTTTGTGGGATCGTAAGGCTTTTCGACATCGGTAATCGAAGTCTTCTTAACCGGAATACGGCAGTTCTTGTTGTTTCCGAATTCCACAATGACGACATCTTCGTTAACCTTGTCTACGATCGTTCCATAAAAGCCTGCCGTTGTGCATACGGCATCGCCGACCTCAAGCGAATTCATAAGCTCGTCCTGTTTGCGCTGCTGCTTCTTTTGAGGACGTATAACAAGAAAATACATACCACCGCCGATGATAACAACATAAAAAAGTATCATTCCCCAGCCCATCGAGCTTGCACTTGCGGTTTCGGTAATCAATGCGGGTATAAAATTCATTTCATAAACCTCTCTTTTTTGATATCTAAGCTAATTTACACTGTATAAATCCAAAAGTCAAATTATTTTTGAATAAATATATTTTCTTAATTTTAAGGCTAATCTTCTCCGGCCTTCATCTCGTATATTTTTTTGTTCTTAAATGCCGAATATCTCTGTTCTTCAATCGCAAGCCTTATTTCTTCCATAAGATGATTGTAAAAATAAAGATTATGCGTAACAAGCAGCCTCATCCCGAGCATTTCGCCCGCTTTCAAAAGATGCCTTATATATGCTCTCGAATAATTTTTGCAGGCCGGGCAATTGCACTTTTCGTCAAGCGGACGCGAATCCAACTCATATTTTGCATTTAACAGATTCATCTTTCCGTGATTTGTATATGCGTTTCCGTGGCGGCCGTTTCTTGCGGGATAAACGCAGTCAAAAAAGTCAACTCCCCTTTCAACCGCCTCCAGAATGTTTTCGGGAGTGCCCACGCCCATAAGATATGTGGGCTTGTTTTCGGGAAGATAGGGCATAACGCTTTCTATCACCCTGTACATTTCCGCATGGCTTTCGCCTACCGCAAGTCCGCCGATCGCATAGCCGTCAAGGTCAAGCTCGGAAATCCTTTTTGCGTGCTCAATACGGATATCGTCAAACACGCCGCCCTGATTTATTCCGAAAAGCATTTGATTCTTGTTTATTGTATCGGGAAGCGAATTAAGGCGTGCCATTTCTGTTTTGCATCTGAATAACCACCTTGTCGTACGATTAACGGAATTTTCGATATAATCTCTCTCAGCGCGCGAGGAAGGACACTCGTCAAATGCCATTGCGATTGTGGATGCAAGATTTGACTGAATCTGCATGCTTTGTTCGGGCCCCATAAAGATTTTTCTGCCGTCTATATGGGAATTGAACGAAACGCCTTCTTCCTTTATTTTGCGTAATTTTGCAAGCGAAAACACCTGAAATCCGCCCGAATCCGTAAGTATCGGCCTGTCCCAGTTCATAAATTTGTGAAGTCCGCCGAGCTTTTTTACCACCTCGTCACCCGGACGCACATGAAGGTGATATGTGTTTGAAAGCTCCACTTGTGTGCCGATTTCCTTCAAATCAACCGTCGATACCGCGCCCTTTATTGCGGCAACCGTCCCGACATTCATAAAAACGGGAGTCTCAATCGTCCCGTGCACGGTAACAAATTCACCGCGTTTTGCATTATGATCCTTACATAAAAGTTTGTACATTTTTTACTGAACCTGTTTAAAATATGTTTTTTGATATGCTCTTTGCATCCGCAATTGTGCTTATGAGGTTTGACTTAATAGACACTCTTTGCCGCAGCGATCGCGATTGCGCCGTATCCGATATGACAGGATACGGACAAAGAAAGCGGTGCCATATGAATATCCGTAAATTCGGGGAAATGCTCACTGACGGTTTTAAGCCACTCATGCGCCTCATCCTCGTTTCCGGAATAAGCGATATCGATATGCATCTTATCCTTATAATTCAAAAATCGTGTATCAAGATCGTGCTTTATAGCTTCAAGCATTTTGTGCTTTCCCGCCTCTTTGCCGCGCACCTTTGCATATGCATCAAGCTTTTCTCCCTGAATCTGAAGCACCGGCTTGATATTTAAGACTGTTCCGATTGCCGCTGCCGCAGGCGTAATTCTTCCGCCTTTTTTGAGATATTTAAGCGTTTCGAGAGTAATATAAATGCTCGATTCCTTTTTTTCGGCTTCAAGCCTTTCCTTTATCTGTTCGCCGGGAATTCCCTTCTTGGCCATTTCTATGGCATCGATCACAGAGCGCCGCATCGTAATCGAAATACGCTGATTGTCAACCACATGCACTCTTCCGTCATAATCGCCCGCAAGCATATATGCCGTCTCGCAAGCCTTGCTGAGTCCGGACGACATAGGAATATAAACAAGTTCGTCATATTCCTTTAACACTTCGTCCCACAAATCCATCACTTCACCGGGTGACGGCTGGCTTGTCTTGATATCCGCATCGTTTTTTAATTTTTCATAAAACTGCTCCTGCGTTAAGCTTATTTCCTCATAAAACAGTTCTTCGTCTATAAAAAATGGCATCGGAAGCACTCTTACCCCAAGTGTCTCCGCCTCTGTACGTGTAATTCCGCTGTTGCTGTCCGTTACAATGGCTGTTTTCATAACCGCTCCGTTTAATATGCATACTTCTGCGACATGGTAACACATTTTGCGCATTTGGTCAAATTTGTGAAAAAACGTAATGAAAATTATACACCTTGCGCCTTTCTTTTATTTACCCCGGATTGTATAATGATCACCATAAATATTTTATCAAAAAGAAAGGGCAAATCACCATGCGTTTTTATATTTCCGACCTTCATTTTTATCACGAAAATCTTAATATACGGATGGACAACCGTGGATTTGAAAGTGCCGAAGCGATGAATGAATATATGATTCTTAAATGGAACGCTCGCGTGAAAAAGAAGGACGAAGTGGTTGTTCTCGGTGATTTTTCGTTTGAAAAAGGTGAAAAAACAAATGAAATTCTGCGTCGCCTTAACGGAAAAAAATATTTGATAACCGGAAATCATGACAGATTCCTGTATGACAAAGCCTTTGACAAATCCCTTTTTGTACAAATCTCCCCCTATATGGAGCTTTCCGACAACAAAAGAAAGATTATTCTGTCGCACTATCCGATTTTTTGCTATAACGAACAATACAGATTAAGCGACAAAAAAAATCCGAAGGCCTATATGCTCTACGGACACGTTCACAATACCTATGACGAAGTGCTCGTAAATCATTTTTTAAATATCACAAGAAAACAAAAATGCACCTTCAGCAAAGAAACCAGCGAAGACCCGATTCCATGCAACATGATAAATTGTTTTTGCATGTTTTCGGATTACACGCCTCTTACGCTTGACGAATGGATCGATATTGACAAAAAAAGAAGGGCCTTATTAAAAGGCCCTGTATTTTAGGTATAACGGAGATATTTTCGTAAATATCACTTTTTAGAACATTGCCGAGCCGCCGGTCACAATCCAAGTTGCAAGCATGGATGAAACAAAAGCGCCGATATATACGCTTCCGGATTTTCTTTCAAACCAGGTGCTCAAAAATGTAAAGAATACAAACTGAGGTGCAAGAAGAATAAGGGCCGACATAAACGGTCCGCCGAATGTTGTACCGAACAGCAAATCCGCTCCCGGTCCGTATCCCATAAAGAACGGAATATATTCAAGCAAAATCACGACAAGAAGCCCACCGAGAAGCACAAATACATTCAATAACCAGTTCTTTACAAAATTCTTTACGGGATGCACATCGTCCCTCACCTGTCTCATATTGCCAAAAAGCTTGAAGCCTACATTTACAATAAAGAAGAAAGCAAAAAACGGCAGATAAACGAAACTGCAATATTCTCCTCCCTTTTTTATATAAATTTTATAACACCCACCTCCGGCTGCCCGAATGGTTTTCGGATGGCCCAACCTACGCTCCGATATAGGTATGAGGGAAATTTCCCCAATTTAAATCAAAATATCATATATTTCCGCGAGTTCATAAATCTCATAATCGGGACGGGCGGCAGAATTGTTTACCGCATGATCTTTGTTATACCATACCGTCTTAATCCCGGCATTGTTGCCGCCAAGAATATCCGAAGACAGCGAATCGCCGATTACGAGCGCTTCTTCTTTTTTGAAATCGCAAATCCCACGCTCTACGGCATCAAAAAATTCCGCTGCCGGTTTTTCGGCTCCTATGTTCTCCGATATAAAAACACCCTTTATGTAAGGCATAAGGCCTGATGCCGAGAGCCTGCTCATCTGTGTATTTTTAAGTCCGTTTGTTATGATATAAATATCATATTTTTGGGAAAGATCACGGATAATTTCACCTGCACCCTTAATCAAAAAGCCCTGCTCTCCAAGTCTCATTTGATAAGCTGTTCTGATATTCTCTGTATCCCCCATCAAACCTGCCGCCTCAAAGAATTTTTGAAATCTTGTCTTAAGAAGCTCCGGCTTTGTGATTTCCTTTTTTTCAAGTATTTTCCAGAGACTTTTGTTTATATTCGAATAAATGCCGAGATATTCGTCCCTGTAAGCAATTCCGACGTCCTCAAATGCAAACTCAAGGGCGATAGCCTCAGCCCTTAAAAAATCCAATATCGTATCGTCCGCATCAAAAAGCAAAAATCTGTACATTATTCCGTCCTTTGATATTTTTCCGATTGAGCACGGATAAGCTCCGTATCGTCAAAATAATTTATTTTCATTGCGGCTTTCACTTCATGAAGCGTCTGTGCGGCAGTCTCATGCGCTGCATCGGTTCCGCGCTTTAAAATATCATAAACACCCGGAATGTCACGCTCATATTCTGCTCTTAGTGCACGTATGGGCGCAAGCTCTTCCTGCAGGACATTATTCAAAAACTTCTTAATCTTTACGTCCCCAAGACCGCCGCGGGTGTAATGATCCTTTAATTCCTGAAGACTTTTGTACTCGGGCAAATATTCCTCAAAGTGTCCCGAATTGCAAAAAGCGTCAAGATAAGTAAATACCGTATTTCCCTCAAGGTGTCCGGGATCCGAAACCTGAATATGAAGAGGATCCGTATACATGCTCATGATTTTTTGCTTTACCGTCTTTTCGTCATCCGAAAGATAAATGCAGTTTCCGAGCGACTTGCTCATCTTTGCCTTGCCGTCGGTGCCGGGAAGGCGTCCCTGTGCCTCGTTTTTCGGAATCAGGGCTTCGGGCATAACAAGAGTTTCTCCGTAAATCGAGTTAAATTTGTGAACTATTTCCTTTGTCTGCTCTATCATAGGAAGCTGATCCTCGCCTACCGGAATGGTGGTTGCCTTAAATGCCGTAATATCTGCCGCCTGGCTGATGGGATAATTAAAAAATCCCACGGGAATGCTTGCTTCAAAATTTCTCATTTGAATTTCCGATTTGACCGTCGGATTTCTTTGAAGACGTGAAACCGTTACAAGATTCATATAAAAGAACGTAAGCTCGGTAAGCTCCGATATTTGCGACTGAATAAAGAGATTGCTTTTTGTGGGGTCAAGTCCAACCGACAAATAATCAAGCGCAACCTCGATAATGTTTTGACGCACCTTTTCGGGATTGTCAAAATTGTCTGTAAGCGCCTGCGCATCCGCAATCATAATGAATATTTTGTCAAATTCGCCCGAGTTTTGAAGCTCGACACGTCTTTTTAACGATCCGATATAGTGACCTATATGAAGTCTTCCCGTCGGTCTGTCGCCCGTAAGTATTATTTTTTGTTTTTCCATGGTTTTCCTTCTTCCCGTTTTATATAAGTACTTTTTAGATTTTTCAATCAGTATACCACCGTTTTACATTTATCGCAATCAATCGGGATTCGACGCCGAACCCTTCTTAGCACAAAAACTTCCGATAATATGAAAAACGTCAAAATATTAAGCTTTCTTTTTTAATTCCGTCAAAATCTTGTATAGATAAACTGCCCCGCATCATATCCGGCGCCGTACTTTGAAAAAAGAATCACCGACACAAATATTGCCATACAAATAACCGGTCTTATAAGCGCATGATTTTTGAGCCATTCCCGTATCCTGTCGCCGTCGCCCTTTAAGACACTCACAACAAACAAAATTACGCATCCCGCAAATATGATTATTATGTCATTTGTTTGAAGCCCGAGCTCCGTAAGTCCGTCTTTCATTACTGCGGCTCCGTTAAAATCGGTAAAGACGGATACAAGCCTTGAAAAATACAAGGGCACACTTGTAAATATATCAAACTGCATGAGTGCGCTCACTATAAATACCGTTCTGATGCTCATAAAAATCCGATAAGGAAAAGTATCGGAGAATTTAAATTTTTTATGAAACCGTGCATACATGGGCTCAAGGATTTCAGATACCATAAGTATCAAAAAATGCAGCATTGCCCAGGTGACATAATTTGGGCTTATGCCGTGCCAAAGTCCCGTAATCGCCCAAACAAAGCCGGATGCCGCAAAAACCGGCACTTTTTTTCCTTTTCTTTCGCCAAAGTGCTTTTTGCTTAATTTGAGTGCTTTGCGCATGAGCCTGCTTCCGGAAATCGGATAAAAAACATAAGTCTTAAACCATTCGCTCATAGAAATATGCCATCTGCGCCAGTAATCCTTTAGAGAAACGGCAAAGAAAGGACGGTTAAAGTTTTCCTGCACTTTGATTCCGAGCATTTCGGAAATTCCGATCGTAATATCGATTCCGCCCGTAAAATCGGCATAAAGCTCGATTGTATATAAAAGCATGCCGATTAAAACCCATGCGCCGTCATAAGCCTCGGGGTTTGCTATAATCGCCGCAACGCCCGTATATGCCCTGTCCGCAATCGCAAGTTTCTTAAAAAATCCGAAAAGAACCCGAATGAGCCCCGTTTCAAAGTTTTCGGCTGAGAAACCATGCTCCGAATACAGGCTTTCTGTAAGACGCCCATAATCCGTAATCGGTCCCTGAATCACAATAGGGAAAAACGAAAGATAAAGCAGGAGCTTTAAAAAATTTCGTTGAGGCGCCGCATCCCCTCTCGCCACATCCACCATATATCCGATTGTTCTGAGCGTATAATAGGAAATTCCGAGCACGGCAAAAATACCGCTTTCCTTTACCGCAGCAAGAACCGCAACATTTAAAACAATTGCCGCAAAAAGCACAATGTTCTTTGTCTTTTTGTCATGCTCCCGTAATCTCTCTTTTTCTTCTTTTGCGAGGCTCCGGTCATTCTTTATTTTCTTTTGATGTTTTGTCTTATTCTCGATAAAGATCGCCGAAAAATATGCCGTTAAGCACGAAAAAGCAATAAATATCACATTTTTCGGTCCGTTTATCACATAAAACAAAAGGCTCATAATAAGAAGTATTGCCCATTGTGCTTTTTTGGGCACGGCATAATAAAGCAGCACCGTTATTATCAAAAAGCCTATAAATTCATAGGAGGTAAAATACATTTATCACCTTTCCTCGTCCGCAATCCGTTGAACAAGCGACGCTATATTTTCAACAGAATTAAAATTTTGGGGAGTTACGTCACGTGCGCCGATTGCAACGTCAAATCTCTCTGCGATCTCCGCAATGATACTTACAACATCAAACGAATCGATAAGCTCGTCATCGACCAGATTTTTTTCTCTTCCGAAATCTATGTCCGGATGAAGTTCCTTAAGCATAATAAGTATGTCATTTTCTCTGATGTGCATTTTTTGTCCTCATTTCATATTATAGGAAGCAAAAAACAGCTTCCGATAAGTTTTGTTATTGATTGTTATTGATTGGTATCGATTGTTACCGATAGTTCCCGTTTTTGATTGTTTCCTCTGTTTCCTGCTTTTATTTGTTACCGCTGTCATACACATTTGAAAGATATTGAATCTGCGTTACCGTTCCCGCATCCGACACAAATATCCTTAATGTCATGTTTTCTTTCTTATATGAAAGCACATTGTTTTGGACTTCGGTATCACCGTAAGCCTTTTTTACATCCGCTACAGTACAGCCTATATAAATTCCTTCCGCAGTTTCTGTGAGATCATCTTTTAAGACAATTGCCGCCACATAGTCGGTTCCGTCCCTGCGATATGTATTTATCTCAAAGCTCCCGTAATTATAAATAATATCCATTCCGTCAAAGGCGCAGCTCGGAGCCTCAAACTTTGAATCGTAATCCGGAAGAAGTGCAATTACAGAATCCGCATTCATTGTAACCGCGATTTCGGTACCTTTATATTTGAATACAAAGTCGGTATTCTCTGGCGCCACACCGGGTGTCACAGTCGGTGCGTGAGTTACATTTCCTGTTACATCCGCATGAACAGTTCCCTGAGTCCCTTTATTTTCCTCTTCCGCCTTTAACTGTTTAGCAATATCGTTATAATATCTTAAATATTTTTGTTCCCAGGCCTCCGCAAGCTCACTTTCAAGGCTTCTGTCGGGAATTTCATATTCATTTGCAAGAATATTCCCGAGATGCTCCGTAAGCTTGTCGGCACCGTATACATTTAAGTGAAGTCCGCCGTCATACGTGTCCGTGTTATAATCAATTTGAAGCTCATCGGCAAGCTCAAGATAATTGATATATTTTAGTCCGTATTCCGACGCAAATTCCTCAATTTGAGCCTCATACTCATCATACCAGTACGGATAAAGGCTCGGCGCCTTTATCAAAATAAGCTTTATTTCCTCGTCCGCACAAAGCTCTGCGAGCATCCGCATATATTTGTAAGCATTTTCACCGAAAGTATAATCGTCCTTCTTCATTCCGACAGGATAGGTTTCTGCGGCTTTTGTATCCGCTCTCATATAATATCCGTTGTAGGATATCGTCTTTTTCTTAAAAAGATATTTAAAATCGTCCGCATCTGGCTCCCAAATTCTGTCATGAAACCTAAGCAACGGAAAAACATATTCGATAAATTCTTCGCCTTCCGTCATCGACGCAAATATTGATTTGATTTTTGGGGAGCCCCATCTCATTCCGTCAAGAGTCATGCGGTTGTAAGCCTCACTTTGCGGTGTGTCATACATCATCGCAAGCACACTCATAATTACAACCTTGGGCTTTTCTGTTTCAAGCGTATCTTCAAGCAAATAATACGATTGCCACACAAGCTGTTTGGCACTGCCTCTGATAAACGAATTTATCCCGTAATGCTCCCAAAGATACACCGTATCGATGTTTTCGTATGCTTCGCAGTCACCTAAAATTATTACATCATGATACGACTTATCTTCATAATATTCCGCTATAAATGCGCCTTCCTTAACTTCTCCCATGTATTTTGGCATTACAAGCTTTTGCAAAAATATCAAAAGCCCAATAAATACCAAGCTTACGAAAAGCTTCAAAATACGCTTAACACTCTTCTTCATTCAAATTTTTCCTGTCAACCTTGCCTGTCTTTGTATAAGGCATTTTGTCAAGCTTCACGATTTTGTTCGGAAGCATGTATTTTTGGAGCGAATTTCTTAAAGAACGCATGAGTGCGTCTTTTTCGATCCCGCCCGTATAAAAAAGGCAGATTTTGTCATTTTGTGCATTATGTGTGCATGCGCACTCGCATACTCCCGCAATATCCATAACGTTTCGCTCGATTTCGCCGAGCTCAACTCTGTGCCCCATATGCTTTATTTGAAAATCACGTCTTGATACAAAAACCAGATTTCCGTCTTTGTCAAAATAGCCTATATCGCCCGTTTTGTAAAATGTTTCCGGGGCACCGTCCGGAATGAAGCTCGTTTCAGACGCGCCGTCCGGAGCGTCATGTGTTTCCCGCATGCCGTCCGTTTTATAAATCGTTTCCGATGTGCAAGATATGGCCGGAATCTTTACAAAGTTCTCCCGAGTCCGCACGGGATCGTTATAATATCCCATTGACACACCCGTGCCCGCAATGCAGATTTCGCCGTATATTTTTGTATCTTCTGCCAAAATTTCACGGTTGACGCTTTTGTTTTCGTTAATTAAAAAAACTTTAACGCCCGGAAACGGCTTTCCGATCGGAATTATGGTATCTTTGTCACTTTTCCCGAAGTCTTCAGGGATCTTATAATATGTGCTCACTCCGGTACATTCCGTAGGACCGTAAAGATTAAATATATTTGCTTTTTCGCACGCATGCCTCCAGGAAACATAAGATTTTACGGGAAAAACTTCTCCGACCGCGGTTATCGTATGAATAAATTCGGGTATAACCACGTCAAAAGTCTTAAGTCCCGACACAATTGTAAGCGCCGACACAACCCAGCATATCGTATTGATTTTTTGTTCGTTCAAAAATTCAATAAGCCTTACGGGCGACATAAAATATTCCTTTGGAATAATTACCGCTTCCGCTCCCGTAAAAACGCAGGAATAAATTTCCTTAAGACTTGCGTCAAAATAAAGAGGCGCCTGTTCGCCGAATCTTGTGTCCCGGTTTATTCCGATCACACGCACAAATTCGTTGATATAATGTTCAACATTTTTGTGTGTTGAACAAACGCCCTTGGGGACCCCCGTCGACCCCGACGTAAAAAGGACATATGCGGGGTCAGAATCTGATGCCCTATCCGAAACATCCGAAAGAACTCCTTCGTCTGTCTTCGTATTTACCATATCGGAAAATAAAACACATTTACACTTTTCAGCCGGTATTTTCCACTCATTATCGGCATTTATTTTGCCGTATTCATCGGCATCACCATAAAAATTTGCTTTACCGTATTCATTAACTCCGCATCCGGAATTTGTTTCATCACAAATTTGTCTTGCGATTTTTTCGGTAGTCTCATCACATATGATAAGCCTTGTTTTTATATTTTCGAAAATGAGTTTTATCCTTGCGGCAGGCATTTCCGCATCAATCGGCACATAATGATTTCCGCTGTATAATACCGCAAAAAAAGCGCATATTTCATATGCCGACCTTTTCATAAATACGGCAACGGGTGAATTAAAATTACCGTTTTCCGAAATAAAAGTTCCGCCGCTTTTTGCCATATTAAGAAGCCCGTCATAAGTCACGGACTCGGTCAAATCCGTAAACGCTTGTTTTTCCGGATATTTTTTTGCTGTTTTTTCAAGATATTCTGTAAGACGCAACTTACATAACCTCCGGGTATAAATCCTTGTTGTATATATGCTGGTTTCTGACTGTTCTTGAGCCGGAAGCTTTTATTCTTTCGTCGGTCCACATAAAAATCCCCGCATCTCTTGCCTCAGTGTCCGCCGTATCCTTATGCCACACAATCGCATCAAAATGATACCAGCCGTCGCCTGTGTTCACAAGATTCCAAACATGAGGTGAGCCGTCGTCCGGATCTTTTTTTATATCAATATTGTCAATTCCCGCGGCATCAAGAAGCACTTTAGACGTTGCCGCAAAAACATTGCAGTCACCGAGCCCGTCATGAAGCCCGTAATATGCGGATTCAAGATAATCCTCGCCTTTTTTTTCATAATAGCTAATATTCCCGTGAACATAATCAAATATTGCTTTTGCTTTTTCGTATTTTGTCATGTCTTCCGTAATAATTTTGGTTATGACTTTATTTACGAGTGCGTCAACATCATCCGGCGAAACCTTTGACACAAAAACCAGCGCCGTTACCGCCGTTTCGTTTCCCGCATTGTCAACGGCATAATATGTGATTTCATAGGAGCCCGGCAGAGTCAAATCTACCTGTGAATTGTCAACACGCATATTGGCATTGTCACCGCGAAAAGAAAATGTAATTCCGCTGTCATCCGTTGCCGAAATGCCCGTGGTATAAGCAATTGTCCCGTTTACCTTTATGCGGATATCTTTTACTCCCGTAATCACGGGCGGAACGGTATCGTGGGTGGGGGCGGGTGTAAGTGTCGGTGTTAATTCAATCGTTAATGTGGGCGCGGGTGTGCCGGTCGGTATAACTCCGGTAGCGCTGTCGGATACAGGTGTACCCGTCGGTATAACGCCGGTAGCGTTGTCGGATGCGGGTGTGCAGGTCGGAGTAACGCCGGCGGAAGATATTGCAGCCTGTGTGGGAGCAGAAATTCCCCCTTTATTTCCCTCTTCCGAATAATTTCCGTGCTTTCCGCATCCTGTCGCAAAACATATAATAAAAAGTCCAAAAATAAAATTCGATATTCTTTTTTTAAAGCAATTTTTCATGCGCATATTTTAGCATAAGCATGTCCAAAAATAAACATTGCATAAAAAAATCCCAAAAACAAAAAGAACGGTCATGCACCGGCACAATCGTTCTTTTTTATCTCGTTTTTATTTTCCGAACATCATTTTAATTTTCCGAACATCACGAAAAATTAAAACCTGCATTTAAGTCAGGGATATTCGCAATCCATGTCGCTCCATGCTCATATAAGCACGTCGTTTAAATGTTTCCCATCTGATCTGCATTAACTCAGCCTGAACATCTGATCTGCATTAACTCAGCCTGAACCTGCTGATTGTCTTGAGAAGTGATTCCGCTCTGTCATCGATTTCAACGATCATCTCGCTGATTCCCGCTGTGGCATCCGCCATCTCGCAGGTTCTGTCCGCAATTTCACCGACACCGACATTGGTCTCACGAAGAGTATCGTTAATCTGTCCGATTGCAGTTGTGATTGCTTCAACGTTGCTCTTAAGCGTATCAACCTCCGTAATAAAGCCTTCCATTGTATTTCCGAATGTTGTCGCATCGTCAACATATTGCTCGCCTACTCTTGCAAATTCGCCGAATTCCTTCTTGACAAGATCGTTTACGAATGTTCCGATCGATGTAAGGGCGCTTGTCATATCGTCAACGGCGCTCTTGATTTCGCCGACAATCTCAACGATATCCTGAACAGCGGAGGTGCTGTCCTGAGCAAGCTTTCCGATTTCATCGGCAACAACCGCAAATCCGCGTCCCGATTCACCCGCACGTGCGGCTTCGATTGAAGCGTTAAGCGAAAGAAGGCTTGTCTGATCGGCAATTTCCGAAATCGTATCGGTAAGCGATGTAATCTTTGTAACGGCTTCAGCCTTCTTTGTGGCTTCGGAAACCTTAACCTGCATTTCTTCAAGCATCTTTTCGGCTTTTTCTGTAGCCTCGCGGCTCTCTCTTCCGAGGCCTTTGGCGCGCTCCAAAATTTCTTCTGTCGCAACCTTGCTCTTGTTTGCCACGTCGTCAAGCTCCGTTGCCTGCTTGCTTACGTCATTTACTCTGTCTCTTATCTTTTCGGTTGTGTCCGCAATGCTGTTCATACCGGCGCTGAGCTCTTCGGTAACAGCCGAGTTATCTGCCGATGCACTTGATATATTCTGTGCGCTGTCCTTGATCTTAAAGCTGTCATCCTTTAAGATTTGGCTTTCTTTTTGAAGCGCTGCCACAACCTCATTTAATTTTAATCTTGCACCGTTAAGGGCACGGGAAATATCTGCCGATTCGTCCGTACGTCCGCAAAGTGACATTACTCCCTCATCTTCCGAAACATCAAGATCCGCAATCCTGTTTGCGCCGTCGACTGTCAGGTGATAAGGCTTTGCGATTGCCTTACTTGCAAATGTCCCCAGTACAAAGCAAAGTGCCATACTTGCAACACCAAGCCATGCCAAAACCCCCGTCAAACTTGACGTTGTATTTGTAATCTCCGAAAGATCACATGTTACGATAACAACGTCATAATCGTCCGTAACATAATATGCCGCCATTTTGTCGACATTTTTGAATACATAATTCACAACCTCCGCATCAGGCTTTACGCCTTTTGCAATCTCTGCCACAACCCCCTTTACGGCATCGTTTTCAACCGGCTGACCGACTTTTGATTCTGTCGGGTGATAAAGCATTGTTCCGTTTTTGTCGACAACATATACATAACTTGAATCATATCCCGAAATCGTAACACCCGAAAGAAGCCCGTAATATTCCCTGTAGGTCATTTCTCCCCTGCTCTCTACGTAGTTGCCGTATGCGAGCGCAACATTCAGCATGTTGTTTTCGACAGCATTTTTCAGGAACTTCTTTGAATTTCTGCTCGCAACAATCGAAAGCGTAAGTGTTGTGATAATTCCCGTCACTAAAATCGTGAGCCAGATTCTTTCGCGTAATCTGAATTTAATTTTTTTATTCATAACCGTCCCTCCAAAAATTTGTAATTTTCATAAATTTTAGCATATTCAAAAATTTTATGCAAACAAATATACAAAATATTAGACATAACTTATGTTTATTTTATAAAAACACAAGAACTCCCCTGCCTTTTTGGTATTTGTTTTTCCCAAACAAGGCACCGGGCAAAAGCCCGCTTCCTTGCAAGGCATGCGATACCTCTTTTGTATGAACAGGCAACAAAACGTATTATGAACATCCTTGACAAAGCAGAAGATAGTGCGGTTTGTCCGCAATCGTTTGCAGATGGTCAATTTCTGCTTTTTGTAAGATATTTTTTGCAAGATACAAAAATCCCCGGTGCAAAAAACACCGGGGATAAAAATTTATGTTTTTAAATTAAACGAAGTTTTATTACCGCAAAATCCCGCAAACCATCAGATTTCCGCAACAACCTTCTTGAGAGCTTCAAGTGCCTCGTCGGGAAGCTTGTCATAGCCTTCCTTCTTGGTTGCAAAGTCTTCAACAGCCTTGATACGTGTGTTCATAGCGGCTGTAAGCTGATCCTTGTAGGACTTGTCGTTAAGATCGGGTGTGAAGTCACCTGTCTTGCCGGACCAGTCATTCATGATCTCGATATCGGAGAAATTGCCCCACTTTTCAAACTTAGCCTTGCCTTCAACGATAGTTTCAAGAATGCCGAGCGTATCTTCCTTCTTAACCTTCTTGCCCATGAAATCGCCTGTGTTTACGATGTAGCATTCAACGTTCTTTTCGGCAACAAGCTTGTGGAACTTCTCATAATCGTTTGCAAGAGGATATGTTCTGAAAGGATTTGCGTAAGGAACGATTCTGATTGCGTTCATATCGGTACCTGCGGCAACTCGCTCTGCGGAAGATGTCTTTGTTGCAAGCGTTGCGCCCATAACGGAAGCAAGAGCGGCACCCTTAAGACGAACTACCGGCGGGATTGTGGGATCCTTCATGATCCAAAAGATTGCATTAACGGGTGAATCGATTTTGTCGACACGGTTGGGGCTCCAAAGCTTTGACTTGATCGCTCTGCCGTTGCCGTTACGGATATCTTCGGTAACAAGCTGAATCTTGCCGTCTGCATCCATTGTTGCGGAGCAATTCTGAACCGTGATCAAATATTCGTTGTCGGGACATCCCGTAGGATAATCTGCCGTCTTGTCAAAATATGTGGGCTCAAGTGCGATTGAAGCACATGTATCGGAGTTGATGATGAATGCGTCGTCGTGAAGAACCTTGATGCCGCCGAACTCATCATATTTGCCGCCGTGCTTTGCATGCGTAAGTGTGGACTTACCCGATCCCGAAAGACCATATACGGAAGCAACAAACTTCTTGCCGCCCGGAAGAGAATATTCCTTCTGGCCGCCGTGGCAGGATGCATAACCGTTTCTGTTTGCGATTGCCCAAGCGATTGTAAGTGTGCCCTTCTTGTGCTCACCAAAATATTTCATACCGAGAATTGCTGCGCAGTTCTGGTTTGTGTCAAAATAGCAAAGCGTTCTGGGATCGCTTAAGCAGCTGTAATCGACATCAGGTGCTTCGTGGGGCTCCCACTGGGGATCCGAGAAGATATAAATATCGGGTTCCTTGCCGTCACCGACAGGCTTTGAGTTCTTGTACATCTTTACATATGCATCCGACATATATTGGAAGTTGAGCATCCAGTTGTAAAGAAGATTTTCCTCTCCTTCGGGAATAAGGAGGTGTGCCTTCACCATGAACTCGGGATCAAGACCGATATAGCACTCTGCATGATACATTGTCTTCCATCTTGTCTCATAAACGGCATCCATAACAACCTTGTCAAGCTTAACGTCGTCAACGCCGGGCTCACCCTTGATACGGCGCGCCTGTGCATAACGGCCCGTAACAGCGCCGTCGTTAAACAAAAGAACACGTGCGTCCTTTTCAAGACCGAAGGTGTCTCCGTCCTTAACCGGCATATCGGTAACGATTGTTCCCGGTGAATTCTTTGCAAGGTTATAAGCCTCTTTAAGTGTGTTTACCTTAACAACATTGTTTCCGTAGAAAGCGGCCTCGATAATGGAACGTGTCTTTGAAAAACCGACCTTACCTGCACCGATTTCGTCGTGCTTGTAATAAGCTTTTGTTGACATATACATGTCCTCCTTATTGATGGTATGATGAAATTGTCTGTGAGTCGAAAGCGGGTCTTTGCGCAAATCGCGCAAAACCGCCTGCAACAAAACAACAAACCCAACTTTTTTGCCGATTGTATTATATTGACGAAACCCCGGTTTGTCAATAAAAAAACAATGTAAAAATTGTGACCAAAGCATGTGCAGATGAATTGGGCAGGCTGAAGTGTGCAACTCTTTGCTCCTTTACCCAATGCTTTGGTTTAAAAATCTCCAAAAATATGGTATGATGCATTAAGCCAAAATCCTGTGCTTTCGATGCTATGGACTTTGATTAAGAGAAATTTTGACATTAAAAAAACCGGAGGAATATATGGAATTTTTGGATTATTTAAAAAAGGGCATTACACCTTATCATACCGTGAGTGCATCATGCGAAATGTTAAAAAGTGCAGGATTTACGGAAGTTTCCCTTGCCGACACATTTAATCTGAAGCCCGGCAAAAAATATTTTTGCGATATATTTCATACTGCGCTTGCGGCATTTACAATAGGCGAAAATATTTCGGACGTCTCCTGTTTTCGCGTCGCTGCCGCACACACGGATCACCCCTGTCTTCACATAAAGCCTTATCCCGAATTTGCACCGGAGTCGTCAAATAATTTCATGCGCCTTAATACCGAAATGTACGGCGGCGCAATTTACAACACCTGGCTTGACAGACCTCTTTCGCTTGCAGGCGCGGTTACATTAAAAAGCGACGACCCATTTTCACCACATTTTGTACTTATGGATTTTGGGCGTCCCATAGCCGTAATCCCAAATCTTGCAATTCATTTTAACCGCGAAACAAACAAGGGCACCGCGCTTAATCCCCAGATTGATATGCTTCCGATACTCGGCATGTTTAATTCGGCGATCAATGACAATAATTATCTTTTAAAGAGCGTTGCGGATGAACTGAATGCCGACATCCATGATATCCTTGACATGGACCTTTATGTTTATTCAAGTGAAACGCCCGTTACAGTCGGCTTAAACCGCGATATGCTCCTTGCTCCCGCGCTCGACAATCTCACAAGCTGTTATGCCATAACAAAAGCAATTATTGACGCAGAGCCGACTAATACAATAAATATCGCTCTTCTCTTCGATCATGAAGAAATAGGAAGCAGAACAAAAACGGGTGCGGACTCGGCCATTTTTAAGACATTGCTTGAAAAAATATGGACAGGGCTTAAGTTCCCCCACGAAATGCTTAACGATGCCGTTTTAAAGAGTTTCCTCTTTTCCGTTGACGTGGGACATGCCGTTCATCCGAATCATCCCGAAAAATCGGACTCCGTGAACAAAATAACTTTTGGAGAAGGAGTGGCAATTAAACTCAGTTCAAATCAAAGGTATACGCTCGACCCGAGCGCAGTCGCCACAGCAAAAATGCTTTGTGAAAAGGCAAATGTAAAACACAAAAAATATATGTTCAGAGCAGACATTCCCGGAGGATCCACAATCGGGCCCATGCTCTCTGCGCTTCTTCCCATGCATACCGTTGACATCGGTGTTCCGATACTTGCGATGCATTCGTCGGCAGAGCTTATGTATGCTGATGACGAAACGGAGCTTATAAAGCTGCTTACGGAATTTTATAAATAATAGAAAATTCTGTAAGTGATATACAAAATTCTGTAACCGATATGAAATTTTTTATATAATATGCAGATATGTCTGTTTTTATCTGCTGTCAATGCCTGAGAGATATGCCTGTTTTTATCTGCTGTCAATGCCTGAGAGATATGCCTGTTTTTATCTGCTGTCAATGCCTGAGAGATATGCCTGTTTTTATCTGCTGTCAATGCCTGAGAGATATGCCTGTTTTTATCTGCTGTCAATGCCTGAGAGATATGCCTGTTTTTATCTGCTGTCAATGCCTGAGAGATATGCCTGTATATCAGCGCACAAAAAAGCCGGATTTGTTATTTTAATCCGGCTTTTTGTTGCAAAGAAAATTCATTTGTCATAATCCACACCTGTATTTTCCTCTTCGCGATTTTTAAAGATTACATTAAGAATTATTTTCAAAAAAGGTGCAACGGTCCACACAGCCCAACTTATGTCCCATGCATTGCCGATGAAGCTCCACAAAAAATATATAATTGTTATGGTCGGCCAAAAGATTGAATTTATGATTTTGCCTGTACGTGTTAATTTTATTTCATCTGCCGAGCATTCGTCAAAAACGTTCCTTAAGCGTTCCCACTTTTTCCCTTTGTAAGCGTTTATGATAAAAAGACCAACACCCACGGCAATAAATAAAAACATCAGAATTACGGCTAAAACTTTATTTGCCAAAAAATGTGCAAAAAATATAAGTACGGCAGGAGAGAGTATCAAAAGCGCCACTCCGAAGGACGTACGAATAGCTTGTTTAATCTTTGCTTTTTCATATTCTGCGGCTTCCTCTTCGGTTATGATTTCAACCGGTTCGTTTTCTTTTTCCGTGATTTCCGCTTCAGAATTTTCCGCTTCGGCATTCTTTATTCCGAGGCTCTCTTTTAATTCATCCACGTTTCCGAATTCCGAAATTATGGTTCCGATTGCGGAATTCTTTGGAACTCCCATACCGATCAGCTCGTTATATTTATCTTCCATCATTTGAAGAAGCTCTTCCCTCGCTTTTTTCACTTCCTCCGTTTCCGGCAATCCCATAAACATTGTATTAAGGTATTCTATTAAGATTTCCATTTTCTGCTCCCTTCTTAAACAAATTTTTCCACAACCTCTTTGGTGAGTTCCCATTCTTCGCATTTTTCTTTGTACAATTTGGTTCCCGCTTCCGTTATCCTGTAATATGTCCGTCTGTCGGAGTCACAGGAAAACGATTCGATAAGACCGTTTTTTTCCATTCTGGTGAAAGCCGAATACAAAGTTGTTTCTTTAATGATATACTTTTCGCATGTTTTCTTTTTTATTTCCTTTGAAATTTCATATCCATACGACGGCTCCGACTTCAAAACCGAAAGTATCATAAGATCGTTATATCCGCGTATGACATCACTGCTGATTTCCATGAGTCCTCCTTTCTGTACCGTTTTTGTATGACTTTATATGACCGCACAGTCTGTTTTCGATTACAGATTTATATTTTAAATTCCCGTATATACGTCAGACGGCGGATTGATAATTAACACGTCAGACGTTGCTATGTCTGTCGTAGTACATCTGACGTAGTACTTATATCATGGATAATATAATATGTCAACATATTTTTAAATTATTGCAAAAAAAAAGCTCAACCGAATAAGTCGAGCTTTTTTACAAATATTTCAGACAAAATTCCATCGCATCCATGATATCCGTCTCCGCAGGATAATGCTTCAGATTTCCCGTAACCAAAATCGCATTGCAAAATTTTGCAACCTCATAAAACTTTCTGTCTGTTTCATCCCGTTCAAAAAAGACATCTTTAATCGGATTTGCAAAAACCAAAATTCCGTTTGTTAAAATTCCGTCAAGTACGGCATTTATTTCCCACTTGTTAAATTTAAATTTGGGATAATGAAACACTCTTATATATTCCGACATTATTCTTTCGTCATAACAGACTTTAAATCTTCCGTCAAAAACGGAGTTCAAAATATTGCTTGCATTTCTTCCCGGCGACCAGGCAGCAGAGATTAAAATATTGGTATCAAGAACTATATTCATCTTAAGCCTCTTTTCTCGCTTCGTCGATGAATTTGTCAATATCTTCATCCGACATATAATTTTCCCTCGATGCTCTGCCTCTCATGCTGTTAAGTGCCATCATTGCTTTTGCCTGACGCACTGCCTGCACCACTTCGTCAAAGCCGCCCTCCGGAATGTCAATTATAAGCGCAGACGGCTTTCCGTTGTTGGTAAGAACAACTTCATCACCGTTATTTAAATCTGTCCACATATTTTTGGATTCCGTTCTCAAATCACGCATCGAATAAAAGTTCATAATCTCACCTCCCACGCATATGGTACACAATCGAGTCCGTTTTGTCAACATTTATCTCTTTTAGCGTCAAAACTTATATGCAAATCCTATGAATTTGCTGCATCGCAGCTTTGATAAACATATGCCTCTTTGACTTCGTGTATATTTCCGCTTCAATCCGACTATTTCGGTAAAATCTGAATAAATACCAAAAAAGAAGCTCATGCCGCACGAACGGCATAAGCTTCTCATTTTTACTTTTGTCATAACCCACACCCCACGTTAATGCATAGGTGTGAGGCTCTGACTCAAGCTAAATTATTAAATTATCTTATTTATCTTGCCTTCTTTGTTAAAAGAAGTGCAAATCCCGACAAAAGGCTCGTGATTCCGAATATCGCAAAGATAACATCATTGTCACCCGTCTTCGGTGTTGTTTCATCGGATAAATAATGAACAGGTCTCCATCCTGCAAGAACTGTATTGAATGCTCTTACTGTACCGCCGTCGATATAGCTGTTGACGGAAAGGATATCAGTATTTGTTGCACCTGTCGTTGTAAATGCCGCACCGTTCGCTGTATTTCCGAACTCGTTGAATACAGCCGTAGTCTTATCGCCCGCAGACATTTCGCCCCAGCCTTCCGCATCGACAAGTCCGTTTGTTTCACAGTTGATGAAGGATGCGTTTGAATTTGCTCCCCATGTTCTGCCGTATTTACCGATTGCAGGATCCGATCCGTGTGCGCCGTCTGTTGTAATCGTACAATTTCTGAATACGTAAGGGCTTGTCTTGGGTGCTACAATATAACCGATCTTCGAATTATTTGAAGCATCATTCGTAAATGTCTTCCACTCTAGCTCACAATTATCAAAGATTGCCGAGAACTCACCGCAGATATAGTCTGTGTTTCCGCCAATTACCGAATTCTTTACATATACATGATAATTGTAATTTGTCGAACCGTTTCTTCCGAATGTATCCTGAGAAGAAAGAATCTTACAATTGTAAAGCTCAAGATTGTCTGCATCTACATAGAAAGCGTTGGATCTTTCCTTGTATTTGTAGCCTGTAACATCGGCACCTTCCGCAAGGCGGTCTACAGCAAGAAGCGTTCCCGCAATATCGGACTTTTCTGCTTCGGTAAGCGTGTAGTTATAGGTATTTAAGAATGTAACGTCTTCTGCGATAAAGTTGTCACCGCGTGCGATAAATACGCCGCCCCAGAGACTTCCGTTGCCTTCCGCAGATGAATACTTATCCATTGCAAGACGCTTATTGTAAAGACCTGTTCCGGGATCTACGGAATAATAAAGTGTGCCTACGCCATAGTACCACGAAATCGTATGATTGTTGCCCTTAAGTGTTACATAATCGGCTGCCATAACGGTCTGCTCAAAGATATCAGTATAAAGGTTAATTGTTACACGACCTGCTTCCCCTATCGGGCGATCAAGCATTCCGAGAATTGCATCGGATGCCTCATTAAGAGTATCATAATCGCCGGGCACGTTGAGCTCGCTCTTATATTCAACAACAGGAACAACTTCGATACTTGTAATATACGATGTTGATTCAAACGAAAGCGTTACATCAGACGTCGCAAGCTGCTCAAAGGTATTGATCTTTGACGTTGTTTTTGTATTTACAAAGCAAAGCACACCGTCTATTCTGAAATCAGCAAGATAATAAGCGCTTACAATGATTTTTGACTTTCCGGATACCGGAATCTTGATTGTTGCGTCGGCCTTTGCAACCGTATGCGACTTGCCGTTCTCAACGGCAACATTTCCCGTTGTTTCAAGATTCGGAATATCGGAATATGAATATGTGCGCTTCTTTGTAAGATCGGCAACTTCTACATAAACGTCATCCTTATTTTCCTTTCCAGCTACAACCGAAGCTCTGTCATAAGTAACTCCGCCGTTTGTCGTAACAACGCTTGCCGAATATTCACCGGGCTTTAATTCAAGCGAGTATCCGTCACCTGTAATTGCTGCGTCATAGGTAAGTCCGTTTGCTTTGTTTGTGAAAGTAAGAGATGTTACATTTGAAACATCCGTACCGGTAATCTTACCGGAAAGCAGTACGTCCGGCACATTGTTAAGTGTGATTGCGATATTGTCATCACCCGCAAGGAATGTTTCACTGCCGTTTGCAAGAGGCTTAACGCCGCCGTCGTTTGATTCGATTTTGTATGTATGACCCTTTAAGAGTCTGATTGTTGTGTCGGTAAGCTTAACCGTAATCGGATCTCCGCCGAGTGAATCATCCGTAAGAGTAAGCTTTAAGGAAGCACCAACCGTTGCGTCAACGTTTGCAACGGAAATGTTAACATTTATAGCCTCATCCGGAACAAATGCAAATGCTGCATAGAACATATTGTTTGTCTTGCCTGTTGTGGACATAACATAGCTGTGACCCGGATAAACTTCAAACGAATAGCTTGTAAGTCCGACATCCGAATCCGTGAAGCCGTTCTTTGTGCCGTCTGCGTTAAAGTCATGAATTCTGATAAAGGATGTTGAATTGTAATATACGGTAACCATACCCTTTGCAGCAGGTGTGAATACCGCAAGACATCCGTCTCCCTCACCCGGAAGCGTAGGGATGTTGTTGGAATCCGCATGACGCTTGCCTGATGTATATGCATCATGCTCAACGCCGTTTATCATAACCTTTTTGTTGTCCTTGACGGTAAACTGTGTAATAACTCCGTCAACAGTCTGACCCGCAAGAAGGAGCGTTGAATCGCCGATCTTGACTTCACCGGTCTTAACATATCCGCCGGCCGTCTTATAATCGTCAAGAATATAAATGAAATCTACCGCATTGCCGCTTACAACAAGATTTTCCACTGAGATTGAATGGAGATATGCTTCACCTGTTGCCTCGCATGTAATTGTGAGTGTTGTGGCTTCGCCGGTATAAGAAATCTTTTCGGTAGTGCCGTCTGTGGTTGTCTTTCCCGCTACGCTGCCTACCTTATTGCCGGATGCGTCGGTAACAACGAATGCCGTACCCGAGCCGTATTGGCAAAGAGAAAGTGTAATAGTTGCGCTTCCGGCAACCTTAACCGTCACCTTGTCTCCGTTTTTGACAGCCGCACCATGCTGACCGTCATGATAATATGCCGTATTTGCTTCGGAAATGACCTTAAAATATCCGTCATCCGATACATAGCCGTTTAATTTGCCCTGATCGGAAAGGTTGTAAAATTCAAGCGAATATTTTTCGCCTGCCTCCGGCACTGCCTCTCCCTCTACAAAATCAATAAGCTCAAGGTTTGTTCCCACACCTACGATATAGTAGAACTTTCCTGCCGAAATCTTGAGATTGTATTTGTGATTGCCCTCTTCGAGTGCAAGTATCGACTGAGCCTCGGGCATTGTAACCGGTGCCGATGCGTCGGCAAGCACGTTAAGATCGGTATCGCTTTCGATCACATATGCCTTCTTGCCCGATCCCATGTTCATAAGAAGGGCAACATATGAATCCTTTGTTGCCGTAATCACGCTGTGTGCTCTGGCGGTACTTGAGCCAACCTTTGCATTGTTTGCACTTGATGATTTGAGCGTATAGGTATAATCCGTTCCGTCAATGGAAATCGGAGTATCCTTTGCGGTAACCGCAAGTTTCTGCAGTGCGGTAAGCGTTGCGTTGCCTGCTGTCGCAACAACGCTACCGGCGCTGACCTCTGCGTCGGAAATCTTTGCATTTACGAGATTTGTGCCGAAAGGCAGCATTGAAATCATCATAAACATTGCAAGAGCCATTGCCGAAGCACGTTTAAATAAGGATTTTCTTTTTACTCCCATTTTGTTTTTCTCCCTCTTTTTTTCTTAAAGCACGTTTTTGTTGTTTTTTAACAATTCCGTGCTTCAGTATTACAATTATATACGTTAATATTTATAAAAAAATTCTGATTTTTGTTATAATATTTGGTAAAAATTGCTATGTTTCTTTAAGGTTTCCCTTTTTCTTATTTATTTATCTTTTTAAGGTCAAAAATACCCGGTATAAAATTTATACCGGGTATCCCATAAGCTTTCCGTTACGCACATCGATCACAATCGTGTTTCCCTCCTTTACATTGCCCTCAAGGATGATACGTGCGCAAATTGTTTCAACCGACCCTTGTAAATATCTCTTTAACGGTCTTGCACCATATGCCGGGTCAAAGCTCTCGTCTATTGCAAAGTTGCGTGCCTCGTCGGTAAGTTTAATCGTAATTTCCTTGTCTTTGAGACGTTCGTTCAAATTTTTTATGAGAAGATCCATAATTGCGCATACATTTTCACGTGTAAGCGGATTAAATGTAATTATCTCATCAAGACGATTTAAGAATTCGGGTCTGAAGTGAGCCTTTAACTCGTTCATGACAAATGTTTCCGTTTCGTCTGTGATCCGTCCGTCACGCTCGATTCCGTCAAGAATATACTGCGAGCCGATATTGGACGTCATAATTATAATCGTATTCTTAAAGTCAACAGTCCGTCCCTGCGAATCCGTAACACGTCCGTCGTCAAGAATCTGAAGCATTACGTTGAAGACATCGGGATGAGCCTTTTCAACCTCATCAAAAAGTACAACCGAATAAGGCTTGCGGCGTACCGCTTCGGTAAGCTGTCCGCCCTCTTCGTAGCCCACGTATCCGGGCGGCGCACCGATAAGACGCGAAACCGAATACTTTTCCATATATTCACTCATATCGATACGTACCATGTTTTGCTCATTGTCAAAAAGATTTGCCGCAAGGCTCTTTGCAAGCTCCGTTTTGCCGACGCCCGTAGGTCCGAGGAACAAAAACGATCCGATCGGCTTTGTGGGATCCTTGATTCCCGCCTTTGAACGCAAAATTGCTTCCGTAACGCGCTGCACCGCCGTATCCTGGCCGATTACACGCTTATGAAGCTCTGTGTCAAGCAAAAGTGCCTTTGTCTTTTCGCCTTCCGTGAGCTTATGAACCGGAATCCCTGTCCATCCGGATACAATTTCCGCGATTTCATCCTCATCCACCGCCTCGTGAACATAAATATTTTCCTTGTCCTTATTCTTTGCCTCTTCCGCTTCAATCTGTTTTTTGAGTTCGGGGAGACGTCCGTATTTGAGCTCAGCAGCACGGTTAAGATCATAGTTCCTTTCCGCCGCATTTATCTCGTTGGTAACATTTTCAAGCTCTTCCTTTAATTTCATTACCTTTTCGACGGATGCTTTTTCTGCTTCCCATTTTGCCTTTGTATTAAGATATTCCTCTTTTAGCTCCGAAAGCTCCCTTTGCAAAGCTTCGAGCCTTTCATGACTTAAGTTGTCGCTTTCCTTCTTTAATGCCGCTTCTTCGATTTCAAGCTGCATTATACGGCGGCGCACCGCGTCAAGCTCTGTCGGCATGCTGTCAAGCTCTGTCTTGATCGAAGCACAAGCCTCATCCACAAGGTCGATTGCCTTATCGGGCAGAAATCTGTCGGTTATATATCTGTTTGAAAGCACCGCTGCCGACACAAGGGCGCCGTCGGTAATCTTTACGCCGTGGAACATTTCGTATCTTTCCTTTATACCACGGAGTATCGAAATCGTATCCTCCACACTCGGCTCGTTTACCGTAACCGGCTGGAAACGTCTTTCGAGGGCCGCATCCTTTTCGATATACTGTCTGTATTCGTTTATCGTTGTCGCACCGATGCAGTGAAGCTCGCCGCGCGCAAGCATGGGCTTTAACATATTGCCGGCATCCATCGAGCCTTCTGTCTTTCCGGCACCGACTATAGTATGAAGTTCATCGATAAAGAGGATGATTTTGCCGTCGCTTTCCTTAACCTCCGAAAGCACAGCCTTCAAGCGTTCCTCGAATTCGCCCCTGTACTTTGCTCCCGCAACAAGAGCACCCATATCGAGCGAAAAAATCGTCTTGTTTTTGAGAGCTTCGGGCACATCGCCCCGGACGATACGTTCTGCAAGTCCTTCGACAACTGCGGTTTTACCGACACCGGGCTCACCGATAAGCACGGGGTTATTCTTTGTTTTCCTTGAAAGTATGCGGACAACGTCTCTTATTTCTGTGTCACGCCCGATTACAGGATCGAGCTTGTGCTGTCTTGCTCGCTCCACAAGGTCAAGTCCGTATTTTTCAAGCGAATCATATGTGCCTTCCGGGTTGTCGGTTGTGACCTTAACGTTTCCTCTCACTTCCTGCAAAGCCTTTAAAAATCTGTTTCTGTCAATGTTGAAGCTGTCAAAAACCTCTTTCAGTTCCCTTGTTGGATGCTTCAAAATGCTTAGGAACAAATGTTCAACGGAAACATATTCGTCTCCCATCGCCTTTGACTCATCCTCCGCATAAATCAGCACCTTGTTTAATTTATCGCCCACAAACACGTTGCCGCCGCTGACTCTGGGACGCTTTTTTATTACGCCCTCCACCTGTGCGGTAAACACATCCGGATCTATCTCCATTTTTTCTATCAGCTTTTTAATCAGGCTGTCATCCAATTTCAAAAGACTGTAGAGGAGATGTTCCGGCATAAGCTCCCGGTTGCCGTAGTCATATGCTGTCTTTTCGCAGTTATTCACGGCTTCCATTGATTTTTGTGTAAATTTACTTATATTCATAACACTACCTCCTCGTATAAGTTTTATCATTACGAAAATACTTATACACCGAATTGTTAGCACTGTCAAGAGGTGAGTGCTAATTTATTTTTAAAAATATTGCTTCTCTTCCCTTGTTTCACTTCACAACATCATCTATCTCTTTTAATTCCTCGTGAGAAAAGTGCGTACACTCAAGCGCCCTTACGTTTTCTTCTATTTGATGTGCATGTGACGCGCCGATTACAACACTTGTGACAGAGTCACGCATCACCCACGAAAGTGACATTTCCGCGAGTGTCTGACCGCGTCTTTCCGCAATGCTTTTAAGGCGTTTCACCTTTTCGCGCACGGCTTCGTTTGTCACGTCGCTTACGCATATATGTCTTCCGTCCGTAACAACACGTGAATCTGTGGGGATTTCGTTTAAATATTTCCCCGTAAGAATCCCTTGTGCAAGCGGTGAATATGCAATAAATCCGAGGTTGTTTTTATATAAATAATCCTTTAGGCCGTTTCGTTCGGCTTTTCTGTTAAAAAGCGAATATCCGCTCTGGTTTCCCACAAAAGGTGTTTTAAGACGCTTAAATATTTTGTATGCACCTTCCGTCTGTTCCTTATTGTAATTTGAAATGCCTATATAAAGTGCCTTTCCGCTTCTCACAAGAGAATCGAGCGCCTCGCAGGTTTCTGTGCATGGGGTACCGGGATCCGGTCTGTGATGATAAAAAATGTCAACATAATCCAGCCCCATCCGCATTAAGCTTTTGTCAAGGCTTGCAATCAAATGTTTCCTTGTGCCGCCGTTTCCGTAAGGGCCGTTCCACATGTCAAAGCCCGCTTTTGTGGATATGATAAGCTCTCCCCGATTTAATTTGAGAGAGCGCATCAGATTTCCAAAATTTTCTTCGGCACGCCCATACGGCGGTCCATAATTGTTTGCGAGATCAAACGAATTGATTCCGTACCGTAACGCTGTCTTCACGATTTTTTTCATTTCGTCCTTATCCCCGTTATCTCCGAATCCGTTCCAAAGGCCCAAAGAAAAGGCGGGAAGTAATATTCCCGTACTTCCCGCATTCTTAGATATCATATTGTTTTGTTTAAATTCACCGTCCGTCATTAGATTTCAGTTCCGCATCCGTCATTTATTTATGTTCCGCATCTGTTATTTATATATAAATTTTCCTTAAATCCTCTTTGCACTTTTTAAATACTTCGCCAAGCTCCGGATCAAGCTTTGTGCCGATTGATGCCACAATATCGTCAAAAGACATATCAAACGTGTTCTCCGCCTCATTTATCTCTTCATCCAGTCTGTCAACAAACGAAACCACACGCGCCTCAAGCGGTATTTCTTCTTTTTTGAGACCCGCGGGATATCCTGTTCCGTCCCAGTTTTCATGATGATATGCGGCAATATTTACGGCTATATTCACAAATTTTCTGTCGTCTGCCTTTGTGAGAACTCTACGCACAATGCGCGCACCTTCGGACGCATGCGTCTTCATTTTGCCGAGTTGCTCGGGAGTTCTGTTTTTGCCGGCCGCCATAATATCATCATCCAATGATATCTTCCCGATGTCGTGAAGCGGCGCTGCATTCTGCACACGATTTAAGTATTCCCATGTAAACCGGAAAGGGTCTTCTGCTGCAAGACGCTCCGCAAAAATCTTAAGTCCCGCCGAACCTCTTTTTATATGTCCCTCCGAAAAAGAATCCCTGTTTGAGACGATTTCCGAAAGTCCCATAATAAGCTTGTTTAAGGTGTCTTCGATTTCATGTTCCTTTTTCTTTACGTTTTCTTCAAGCTCCCTGCTGTAAAGAGCGTCCATCGCCTTTAATTTTTCTTCGGCAGTCACATCGTTTAATTCAACATAGGTGCCTTCCTTTTTGCCGTGGCTCGCAAATACAATATTGCTCATCCGCATTTCATATTTTTTGTCGCCGATGTCAATCATGCCGCTTTTTTCACGGAAAAAGGCATTTGTGGCATTTTCGTTCACTTTTTTTACTATTTCGTTGTAAAATACCGAATCCGTCTCTTTCGGCCTTATCCCGACGCTTAAGTCATTTATTTCCGGAAAAAGCTCCTTTGCGCCTTTGTTTGCATTTATAAAACGATTCTTTTTGTCAAAAACAATCACCGTTTCACTCAAATCGTTATTCGAAGAATCAAATATACATGTTTGCAAATCATGCAAATCAATATCCTTAATTCCCCAAATAAGCGCAACCGTAGACAAAAGATAGACTATCGAATCAATCTCAAGCCTTGTGTCAAGCACATGATCAAGCCAATATCCCACACCCACAAGTGCCGCAAAAAAAGCCATCACACCGATAATCCTGACGGAGATACGTGTTTTTTTGCTTATCGCATATGCAAAAAGCATCAAAAACGCAGCCACATAGATTATTATCATGAGCACATAGAGCGTATGCATCGGTCCATAGGTTTTTTGAAGTACGGACACCGAGCCCGATGTATCAAGCGTAATCGAAGAATAATAAATATCCGTTTTTCCAGCTGTCGATGCCAAAATCTCAAGAACAAGAGAATAAATCATCATCGTAAGCGTCACAGGAATCGGTGCAATGATTCCGCACGATTTTAAGGCTATTATAAAAAGAAACGGCGGCATAAAAGCAGCCCCAAAATACATCAGCGTGTTTCCTATGAGAGCCATGTCAAGTGTTTCGGAAATCGAAATTACCAGTTGTCCGTAGCTTCTTGTGAGAAGGACAACCATCATGAATACATACAGTCCGTTTTGGTACTCTTTTCTGATTAAGATATGAAGAAAGGCAATCATGTTTATGGCAACAATAAGGCCGTAGAAACCCGAAATACTCATACTCTTCCCCCTTCCTCACGTGCGTAGCCGTTGTAGAGATCCTCTATCTCCGAACGCAGCGTCAAAAATACCGGTCCGAGTGTCGGATCAAATTGTGTACCTATCGAATCGTTTATAATCTCAAAGGCGGTGTCAAAGCTGTATGCATCCTTGTAGCAGCGCTTGCTCACAAGTGCGTCAAACACATCCGCAAGTGCCATGATACGCGCTTCAAGCGGTATTTCGGTGCCCTTTAAGCCTTCGGGATATCCGTTTCCTCCGTATCTCTCGTGGTGATACTTGGCAACATTTGAAGCAAGATCGGCAAATTCCTTGTCTCCGAGTCCTCCGAGCACCTTTCTGACAATTATCGAACCGTATGCCGAATGCTTCTTCATCTCATCAAATTCTTCGGGAGTATATTTGCCCTGTTTTCGGAGAACCTTGTCCGAAACGGCAATTTTTCCGAGATCGTGCATCGACGACGCAATGTTTAAGCGCCGTATAAAGTCGCTGTCGGTCAAATATCCTATATTCTTAAGTTTTTTGGTAAAAATCTTTACAATATCGCTCGAACGTCTGACATGTTCACCGGTTGACATGTCACGGCTTTCTATCATACATGCAATGCCTGTTATTACGGAGCGGCGAAGCTCTTCTATCTTTTCCGTCTTTGCCTGAATGTCGCGTTCAAGCCTCTCACGATAATTTGCGAGCATTTCGTTGTATTTTTCTTCCGCCGAAACATCCGTTACCTTAAGCAAAAAACCGTTTGTGGACATTCCCATGTATGTTTGTATGAACTTTTTTTCGATTTTTAAAAATTTGTCCTTGATCTTAATCTTGTTTACAAAAAGCTCCCCGTCTTCCAAAAAAGGAAGATAAACCTTTTCATAAAACAGCGTAAGCCGCTTGTCAAAAATACGCGCGTCTATTCCAAACTCCCTTGTTTCAGGAAAAAATTCACGCATTTTTTCGTTTATGACCGTAAATCGTGAAGCATTGTCAAAGACAATATATCCGTTTTCCTTTTCGAGTGCGGCTATATCAATCAGTGATCTGTCCATGTCAAGAATATTTACACGCCGGAATTGAAATGTGAATATCGTTATGGCAAATGTAAGCGCAATCGGGACATAGCTTACCGGAGAATCAAAAATTCGTTCGGCAAAATAAACAACAAGCACGCTCGCCCAGGAGGCAACAAACACCACAGCCGTTTTGTTTCTGAATGCGCGCCTGTTCTTTATTGATTTCACAAGAAATCTCAAAGAAAATATCATATAAGAAAGAAGATAGATATAATAACAAACGTGCAAAGGTCCGTATTCCTTATGCATTACCGTAAGCTTTCCTATTTTGTAAAGCGTTACGCTTGTATAATAAAGCTCATTGTAACCGGGCGTCCATGCCATCAAAAGAACAATTATACCAAGAACCGCAATAATCACATAATTACGCCTTTTGAGATTCTGGCGGCAAATCTCGGCACCCATACGGATTGTGACAACAGGAAGCAAACATCCCGCAATATATGTAAGCTTGTTTCCGAGAATCGCTGTCCCGACATCATCCGCCCCCGCCATTATAATAAAACCGATCACCGCAACAATCGCAGCATATGTCATAAACATATGATATACACATCGGCTTCTTTTTCCCGCACAGATATTAAACTGTTCCAAAAGAAGCAGCAAAAGACAGACATATAAAAGTATTTTGTAAATCCCGTACAGCATATCTTTTCTCCCTTTTTACCGAAATTTCCTTAAAATCCCTCATCAGGATTCATCCGTAAATCCTAATCGTTACCGAGATTGATATTGCCAAATTAATATTCCTGATTAAAATCCGCTTTTTTATGAAATACTCTTTCCCCTTCACAACCAAATCTATATTTTTGATAACCGATTTTAATAATCGGTTATCAAATCGCTTCGTCATTCTTTTATCCGTAATCGCCTTGCAATTTCGAATAAATTATGTCATTTCTTTACAATAATTTTGGAAGCAAGCCCCACAAGTATCCGCATGCACTTTTCCATTGCATCCGCCGAAGCATATTCATATCTTGAATGATAATTTCCGCCTCCCGTGCAAAGATTTGGACACGGAAGTCCCATAAACGAAAGTCTCGCCCCGTCCGTACCGCCGCGAATTGCGCATACCTTGGGAACAATTTCGAGCGCCTCCATTACTTCCTTTACGTTGTCTATTAAGAACATATTCGGCTCGATCATCTCACGCATGTTGTTGTAGGAATCTTTGATTTCAATATCTACTGTCCCCACACCGTAAAGAGAATTTATGTATTCTGCGGCCCTTACCGCCTCATCCTTCTTTTTTTGCAAAAGCTTTTTGTCATGGTCTCTCAAAATATATTGCATAACGGTATGCTCGCAGTTTCCCATAATTCCGGTCAAATGATGGAAGCCCTCATACCCTTCCGTATGCTCCGGAACCTCGGCAGCGGGAAGAAGAGAATCATATTTCATCGCAATCGTCATCGAATTTTTCATTGTATTTTTGGCAGAACCGGGATGCGTGCTGAGCCCGTTTACCGTAACCGTAAGAGAAGCCGCATTGAAGTTTTCGTATTCGATTTCGCCGAGTGCTCCGCCGTCAACCGTATAAGCATAGTCTGCGTGAAAGCCCTCTACATCAAAAAAATCCGTTCCCCGTCCCACTTCTTCGTCGGGAGTAAATGCGATGCAGATCCTTCCGTGAGGGATTTCGGGATGAGATATCATATATTCCGCCATTCCCATTATTTCGGCGACACCCGCCTTGTCATCGGCGCCAAGAAGTGTTGTGCCGTCGGTAACGATTAAGTCGTCGCCCTTTCTTGTAAGAAGATCGGGATATTCCATAGGGCTCATTTTGATTCCGAGCAATTCGTTTAATACAACCGTCCCGCCGTCATAATTTTTTATCACTTTAGGCTTTACGTTTTCGCCGGAGACGGCGTCGCTTGTGTCCATATGTGCGATAAATCCGATTGCTGCGGCGTCCTTGATATTTTCCGGAATTTCCGCATAAACATAGCAATTATCGCTCAAACGCACATTTTTTGCACCTATTTCATTAAGCTCGTCAACAAGAATTTTTGCGAGATTAAATTGTTTTTTTGTACTCGGAACAGTATCACAGTCCTCCGCCGACTGCGTATCAATTTTAACATATCTCAAAAAACGTTCAGGTACACTTTGCATATTTTCTTGTATGATGATTTCAGAAGCAAAATCAACATTTTCCTTTCTTTTTGATTCTGT
>CAVJHK010000011.1:0-1775 GCA_963649295.1 Lachnospiraceae bacterium
AAGGAACAAGGGGGTCAGGCACCATAAAATTTCCATAAACTCCATAAACTTATCGTAATGTTTCTATAAATTTTTCAGAAAGCAGCCGGGCACAGAATTAAACTCCGATTTTTTTCTTCCGAAAAAATTATGTTTCTGCAAGATTTAATATTTTTTTAATAAAGTTTATTTTTTCTTAATGGTGCCTGACCCCTGGTCTTGCCCCCGGGTCGGCTACCCGGTTATACCGTATCCACTCTTATCGTATTGGTATTTCCGGAATATCCCGTTACGCTTCCGCCTGTGATGATAATCTTGTCGCCTTCCGAAAGGTCAAACGTCTCCTTTGCAATCTTTTTGGCATTGTAAAAAAGCACTTCGATCTGCGGCATTTTTTCGGTCATCACGGGAGTAACGCCCCACGAAAGCGCAAGGCTTCTGCAAACTCTCTCATCCGTGCAAAGTCCGATTATGTCAACGGGCGACCTAAAACGCGATACCATGCGGACGGTCATACCTGAAATCGAATTTACAACGATTGCCTTTGCGTCAATATCCATCGAAAGCGCACATATCGAATGCGAAATCGCATCCATTGTGTTGCGGATTCGGAAATCGGATGTATAAAAACGCTTTTTATAATGAATGTTCTTTTCGGTCTGATGAACAATTCTTGCCATTGTTGCAACGGTAAGATCAGGATATTTGCCCGCTGCCGTTTCTCCCGAAAGCATAACGGCACTTGTCCCGTCGTATACGGCATTTGCGACGTCCGAAATCTCCGCTCTTGTGGGACGAGGATTTGAAATCATTGATTCAAGCATCTCCGTTGCCGTAATTACACGTTTTCCGAGAAGGCGGCACTTGGTGATAAGCTTCTTTTGGATTCCCGGAAGCTCCTCAAAGGGAATTTCGACGCCCATGTCACCGCGTCCGATCATTATTCCGTCGCAGGCCTCGCAAATCTCCTCAATATTGTCGACACCGCTCTGATTTTCTATTTTTGCGATAAGGGATATTTTTTCACCGCCGTTTGCGTCCAAAAACTCTCTCACGTCAATCAGGTCCTGCTTAAAAGACACAAAAGAACATGCCACAAAATCAACGTCCTCTTTGATTCCGAAAAGCAAATCTTCCTTGTCCTTTTCGCTTAAGTATACCTGCTTTAACACCTTTTCGGGGAAGCTCATGCTCTTGCGATCGGATATTACGCCGCCCGCAAGCACCTTACATACTACATCCTCGCCCTTTACTTCCGTCACTTCAAATATCAAAAGTCCGTTGTTAACAAGTATTCTGTCGCCCGGTTTCATTTCGTTTGCAAGGTCTTTGTAGCTTACTGACACACGTGTGTCGTCACCGCTCACATCATCCCGTGTAAACGTAAACTTCTGTCCTTCGGAAAGAGTCTCTTTGCCGTTTTTAAAAACACCGATTCGGTATTCGGGGCCTTTGGTGTCAAGCATAATCGCAATAGGTGTATTAAGCTCTTTTCTCACCTTTTTGATCGTGTCAATCTTCTTTTTATGCTCTTCATGTGTGCCGTGCGAAAAATTGAGACGCGCGACATTCATGCCTGCAAGTATCATTTTTTTGAGCACATCTTCTCCTGATGATGCGGGTCCGATTGTACAAATAATTTTTGTCTTTCTCATATATCCTCCGTTATCGGCAAATGCCTTTTTATTGCAATCTATCAAAAATTGCTTATTTGTTTCACATAATTCAAAATTTATCGTAAGCTGCCTTCCGATTTTCGATAAAACAACCGCAAAATCGTTTGATAAGCGATTATC
>CAVJHK010000011.1:1785-51383 GCA_963649295.1 Lachnospiraceae bacterium
GATTATCAGTAATATTCGCAATCCGCTTCACCGCTTGCTCATATAAAAGCTTCACTGCCTGCTCTTAAACTTTTATAAAATACTATTTTACAAATACAAATTTTTTGAATATGCAAATATCCCTTACATTAAAATTGTCTTTTTGCCATCCCCTGCGCCCGGTTTCAAATTTAAAAAATATTGCGTGAACTTGTGTTACGGGCTTTATGACAATTTCCGTTATACTGTCTCCGAGCATTGTCACGGCACTTCCTATTTCTTCACCGTCTTCCGAGTCCAGTCTCACGCTTAACTTTCCCGTTTGCCCAAGCCCCACAAGACTCACAAACAGCTTCATTTCCGTGCCCGAATAATCAGTCCCAAAATCAAAATATTTAAATCCAACCAAAGCACCGTTTTTGATTCCGTAAATATTTCTTTCAAAAATATTTTCTTCCGCAACAAAGCATCCGCCCTTTAAAACACATGCATATTCGGCAGGCGTTATCTCATAAGGATTAAGATATCCGCTCGCTCCGCCCGATGTCATTTCGGCATATGTGAGCGTTCCGTCGGGAAGAAGCCTGATTTCTTCTATACATCCACGGCGTGACATACAGGTATTGTTTGTCATTTTGTGATAAAAAATATACCACTTATCATTAATCCGGCACACCGAACCATGATCATTGCCGCCCGGATAACCGTCACTGTTATCAACAATATATCCCTTATATTCGAAAGGTCCGTACGGCGAATCGCTCACGGCATAGGCAAGGCGTGAGCCCTTTCTGGGCGAATAAATAAGATAATAGCGTCCGTTTATTTTGCGCGGAGAACAAGCCTCAAAAAATGAGCCGTCACCCCAGTTTTTGGGAATAATGTCCTTATGATAAGTCCCCGGAATCACGGTGCGCATATCATGCGGATCCACTTCAAACATATAAGAATGCAAAAAGCCGCAATAAACATATACATGTCCGTCATCGTCAACAAGAACACCGGGATCGATCATCGTTGCCGATTCCATGTCACGAATTGCAATTTCTGCCTGAGTGCCGCTTTCTTCCGGATGTCCGTCTGTCAAAAAATCGTCGGGTGCATTCGGATCACTAAGATACTTTTCCGGATGATCCTTTAGGTCCTTTAATTGTGCACTTGCATCATATCTCCCAAGTAATTCAAACGGACCTTCGGGATTATCACTCACGGCAACGCACCCGGACGCATTCAGAATATATGCAAACAAATAATATTTTCCGTCTTTTTCAACCACATCGGGTGCATAAAGCTCGTTTTTTGTCCAGTCGACCTTTGTTTCACCGCGTGTTTTAAAGCTTACTCCGTGGCATGTCCAGTGTGTGAGGTCTGATTTGTCACACGACCACACCTTAAGCACAAAATCGCAAAAATCCTCTGAATCCACTCTGTCATGCGATCCGTATACATAAATTCTGTTGCCGAAAACTCGCGGCTCTCCGTCCGGAATATATTCCCATGCGGGCAAATATGGATTTGGCATATCGTCCTCCCATTCACAATCTAAAAAAGCTTCTGTGTGCCGGCTTTCTTTATGCGGGCTCCACCTGCAAACAAAAAAACCTGTATATCATTATAATACACAGGCTATAATTTTTACATATTTATTTTTGCGTTCTTTATGCGGTTTCGTGCGCACATACACTTACAAAAGCTTTTTACAAGGCAACGGTTTCGTGCGCACATACACTTACAAAAGCGTTTTACAAGGCAAAAATCCCGCACTTATCAAAGCTTAAATCTCTTTACTTCCTTAAACAGGTTGTTTGCGATTTCGGTATTCTCCGCCGCATTCTTTTCGATCGAAGAAACAGCCTCGGAAATATCAACCGTTGTTTCGCTCACTGATGCAATTCCGTTTGCATCATCATCAATCGCCTGTGCTATCGAATCAATGGATTCTTTTATTTCTGTGGTTTTTGATGAAAGCTTCTCCGATATATCAGCAAATTCATCCATAATCGAATGAATTTTTTCGGCACTTTCCTTATATTTTGTGCCAACCTGAAGCACGGTATCAAAACCGCTCATTGTCTCGGTTGTCATAAATGCCATGAGGTTGTTTGCTTCGTTTGTAAGTGCGTCAACCGTATTTATTACTTCATCGCTCACTGCACTAATGCGCGATGCGGCGTCTGCGGAATTTTTGGCAAGAGTGCTGATTTCGGAAGCAACAACAGCAAACCCGCGTCCCGCCTCGCCCGCACGTGCAGCCTCAATAGATGCATTAAGCGAAAGAAGATTTGTCTGCGACGCAATGCTCATGATGCTTGCCGTAAGATTTTTGATTTCATTTACACTCTTTGCCTGTTCAAGCTTTTCGTTTACGCTTGTGATAAGAGCGTCGGCCTTTTCACGGATTACAGCCCTGTCTTCCTCTGCCTGCTTATAAATCTTATCCGCATTTACGCTTATTTCCTTTGAAATCTTATTTCCGCCTTCAGCCTTTTCAAATACCTTAAGCGTATCTTCGTTCATTTCTTCGTAGGCCTGACGCACTCTTGCAACGGCAGCCGTCGATTCCTGCATTGTGGCGGTCATTTCCTGCATCGTGCCGGATACCTCCATAACATTGCCGCCGGCGCTTTCAAGTGATTTTACCATTTCCGAGGTAGATGTGTTGAGCTTTTCCGACTGATCATAAACGGTTTGCATTATATCATGCATATATTTGAGCAAATCATTCATATGACCAGCCATAACTTCAAGCTCATCGCCCGATGTTACATTTAACGCCTGAGTCAAATCGCCTTCGTTATGAACAACATCATAAATTTTGCCCGATACAACATCTATTCCCTTAAGCATAAGGCGAAGGAGAATAAAGAGCGCCGCTTCCACAACAATCATCGTAAGCATCGCAAAGCTGTATGCGGTCATTTTTATGGAAAATATAGTTTCAACAATCGTGCCTGCATCATAATCACAGCCTACAATCGCAACAACGCTTCCGGATGAATACAAAGGAACAAATACGGTAATCGTTTCGCTGCCGTCCGCATTCTCTTTAATTTCATTTTTGTTGTAAACCGAGCCCAAAAATGCGCCCTCAAGCATCGGATAGCTTTCCTCTGTATATTGTACGCCATAGGTATTTTGGGTTTCTTCGGCTCCGTCAATCCAATAATATACGCTCTCTCCGTCCGTATACAATACATAGGTATTCTTAATATTGGCATTGGCGGCCGTTTCGGCAATCGTTTTCTTAAGATTTGCATAAACTGTCGACTTTTCACCCATCGACTTTACTACCTTGAGCATATTTACATCAATCTGCTCCGCCATGAGCTTTGCCGCCGATTCCGCCTGTTCATATCCCATCAATGTCATCTTTGTTTCGACGGTATCAAGCGTAAATCCGCAAATAACGGAAATTACAAGCACAATCGAAAGCGCCGAAAAGGCAACGATTTTGGTTCTGAGTTTCATTTTCCTGGTTTTTAATTTCATTTGGTTCCCTCCGCAAATAAATAAGCCCTGTGCCCTAAATCATAAGATTTTATTTCCCCAAAATAAACTTATGACAGCCGGCACTTTATGGCGCCTATTTTATCACACTTTTCTGCTAAACATCTATAATCATTTTGTTGTTCCGATGAAAAGCAGACTTTGATGCTTCTTAAATTAAATTCGATTAAAACACAAGGCTCAATTCTGCTCAGGTTATTTTCGGATAAATTGTAAGCTTCAATGCTTCTTAAAGTTATGTTCGGTTAAAATGTAAACTTTGATGCTTCTGCGTTAAGTTCTGCCGCAAGTGCCGCAAGCTCTTCCGAAACCGCAGTAATGTTGTCGATCGAATCGGTCTGGCTGTCAACCGCCGCCATAACCTCTTCTGCGGCTGCGGCATTGTCCTCGGCCTTTACCGAAAGCTCGCCCATCATCTCTTTGAGTTCGTCACGGCTTCCCTTCATCTCATTGCTGGAAAACGAAAGTCTGTCAACGTTTTCATTGATATCATTAATTGAGTTCTCAATTTCGGTAAATTTCTGCTTTGTGACATTTACGCTTTCTTCCTGAGCCTTGAAGGAAACTTCCATCTCTGCCATATTGTCTGTTGCTTCCTTTGTCTTTACAAGAAGCTGCTCGATAATCTCGGAAATCTCCGATGTAAGACGGTTTGTCTCATCGGCAAGCGAACCGATTTCTCCCGCAACAACCGCAAAGCCTCGTCCCGCCTCACCCGCACGGGCAGCCTCAATCGACGCATTAAGCGAAAGAAGGTTTGTCTGCGACGCAATATTGTTGATTGCCTTACTTGCTTCCTCAATCCGGCGAACCTGGTCGTTGTTCTCGGTCAGGGCATCCTTTACAAGGACAACCGCCTTGTTTGTTTCGTCCGTCTTTTCTATAAGCTCGTTGATAACGGCAATTCCCTCGTCCTTGATGTCCTTAATCTTAAGTGAACTGTCATGAAGCGCCGATGTGTCTTCTATTGTTGTATTTATTCTTTCGGAAAGTGCGGTAACGATATCGGTTCCCTTTGTTGTCTGGTTTGCCTGGTCGGTGGCAACAGTGCTTACCTTGACCATGGCCGTGTTGATTTCGCCCGAGCTCTCACGCACGGCAATCGTTTTTTCGGCAAGGCTTTCGGAATCTCCCGAAAGGGCACCGGACGACATCGAAATCTTTTGTGCCATTTCGGTAAGATTCTTATGCATCATGGCAAGATTCTTTGCCATAGCGCCGATTTCGTCATCACGTGTCATTATGGCTTTTATTTTGTCCGTGTTTTCATCTTTTGCAAGATTGTAGTCGGAAATATTCTGTAATTCGATATCACATGCTCTGAGCGGAGCTATTATCTTATTCTTTACAAATTTGTAAAGCAGAGCAATCGTAATTATAATAATGCAAAGGCTGAGCACAATTATCATTGCCTTTGCGTTTGAAATGCGCGCAGACGCCTCTGCCGTTGTAATTCCTCCCGCCTTTGCCACATGGCGTTCCATAAGTTTTACGGCAATTATGTTTTCGAGCGTCAATCCGCCGACAAGACAAAATCCCATGATCTTGATCAGCGTTCCCAGTACACTTCTCTTTCTTTTTTTCATGATACCCTCCCGAGGTTAAGTATTTGTTATTTTTTTGCGCATAATGCGCTGTCAGTTCTGGATTATAGCACCCTAAAAACCCACATTCCAAGCGTTTTTTCTTCAATTTTTAAAATATAAGGCTTTATTTAAGTTTCCGTTAGACAATTGAATTTTTTATAAAAACGAGTCCGGTTTAATTGACAAAACTACAAATCTTTTTCAAAATTCTCTTTACGTTTGAATGTTGTTGTGAGAAAATACAGATACAATATTTTGGTCAGAAGAAACGCAATTTCGGTGCAGATCTTCCTGCATTTGGTGTAGATTTCCCTGCATTCGGTGCAGATTTCCCTGCATTCGGTGCAGATTTCCCCGCAGAAGAAATTATGCCGTTTTGACCAAAAAAAGACCTTGGAGAGGGTCCAAAAAAAACTACTACGTTAATTGAAAAGGAAGTGCTTGTTATGTTACCTGTTGTTTTATCTGCCGCAGATTCGGGATTTACCGTTTGGCTCGGACTTTTTGACTATATCAATCCCATCTGTTACACAATCTTTTCGATTATCGGATTTAAATACTTCCGAAAAATGATGAAGCCCGGATTTTTTTACACCTATCTTGTCGGCTGCGTCATTTCGCTCATCGGCGGATTTTTTATTCCGACCATCAAAACGCTTGTCGGTCTCGGTGTAATCGAATGGGGTTTGCCTGTCAGCAAGGTCATAATAGCAAATACCGGATTTTTGATCAGCGGTCCCACGCTCTTTATCGGTACACTGAAAAACAACCGCGCAAAAGAGATTAAAGATAATACAATTACCGCACACAGCGTGGGTATCGGCGCCGCAAGCCTGGCTTTTTTAAACAAATTTATCGTCGGCTTCGGAGCTCTCGGAATGATTATGATTTATGTGACATGCGCAAAGCTTGCAATCGAAAAGAAACGTTATTATGCTGTTGTCACGCTTATAGTTTCGCTTTGCGGAACACTTTTTGAATCCGTATTTTCAAACAGCGGTGCCGACTTAAATGCAGCCTGGGTTCACTGGGTAATAGAAATCGGAGCCGTTATCACACACCTGATGCTTGTTGTAAGCGGATATTTGCTCTTTATTTATAAGGATAAAAAATCAGGCGCTGCGGCACAAGACTAAAGCCACTGTTGCACACGCTTAAAGCCGCTGTTGCACAAGCTTAATAAAGTTTTAATTTGACGATCCTTCAGAAGTGATTAAAATAAATCACAAAAGAATAAAAAAAATCTGTTTAGTTATCTGTTTAATTATTATAGAAAGGAAGTGAATGTTTATGCCAATAATTATTATTATCGCAATTTTATTGCTGCTCGGATCCGGCCGGTACCGCAGACGTCCCGGCGGATTTTGGGGTGGTTACCATATGCACAGACCTCATTGGCATTGGGGCGGATTCTTCGGACCCGGTCCCCGGGGCCCGAGAGGTCCCATGGGCGGTCCCGGTCCAAGAGGTCCGAGAGGTCCTATGGGCGGTCCGGGAGGTCCTGGAGGACGCGGCGGTTTTGGCGGCCCCGGCGGCCCCGGTGGACACGGAGGACGCGGCGGTTTTGGCGGCCCCGGTGGACACGGTGGACCGGGAGGCCCCGGCGGACACAGATAAAACGGATTTTTAATATCAACAAAATCCGGAAATCAGACCAAACCAAGCCATTCAAGCCGTTAACGCATTTCAGACACATCAAGCCGTTAACGCATTTCAAACATATCAAACCGTTAATGCATTTCAAACATATCAAACCGTTAATGCATTTCAAACATATCAAACCGTTAACGCATTTAAAACACATCAAATTTAAAATTAAAAAAAATCCCGGCATCAAATTTTTGTGCCGGGGTGTTTTTTTGTTTCATCCTTTTTCCCTTACGTTACCCCGCTTAATCCCTCACCTCCTTTCACTTTGTTAATTTTTTATCGATATATATTTTATCGATATATTTGTTATCGATTATCAAAAATTTATTGCATACAAAAAAATTCTGTGCTAAAGTGGGGCGCATAAAGGAAAAGGAGAGCGGCTAATGATTTCTAAAGCCACAATCGGCAGACTTCTCGAATATTATGAATATGTCGAAAAACTGCCTTACGAAACGGAATACGTTTCCGCAACCCGTGTCGCCCATGATTTGAATTTGGGTGAGGTTCAGGTCAGAAAAGACCTGGCGGCGATTTGCGGTAAAGGACGTCCGAGAGTCGGATATGCCGTAAGCGATCTTTATACGGCATTATGCACTTCACTCGGAAAAAATTCCGGCTGTGAAGCTGTCATTGTGGGAGCCGGAAGACTCGGAACGGCACTTTTTGGTTATAACGGCTTCGCCGACTACGGCATAACAATAAATCATGCCTTTGACACGGATCCCGAAAAATTTTGCCACAACATAAGCGATCTCACCTCCCTCCCTTCCTATTGCAATCTGCACCAGGTAGAAATCGGAATCATCACAACGCCGGCCGCCGCAGCGCAGGAAGCGTGCGACATGCTCATAAAAAGCGGAATAAAGGCGATATGGTGTTTTTCCGGAACCAAGCTTATGGTCCCCAAAAACGTATATGTACAGTACGAAAACCTTGCGACACAGCTTGCCCACCTGCACCAGAAGGTAAATCAACATATCCGTTAATCAAGATATGTGAAAGTCACAAAACGCACGCAATTTGCATTGTAAGCGGCATTATATGCCGGCTTGCAAAATGCATTGCAAAAATTCACATCGATTACTCAATTTCAAGGAGGAAACTCATGGAAAACAACTTAAGACAAACAGTTGACAACGTTGAAGCACTTGAAAAGACGATTGCCCGCGTAAAGGAAGCTCAAAAAAAATTTGCGGGCTTTACGCAGGAACAGGTAGACAAAATTTTTAAGGCTGCCGCAATCGCCGCAAACCACGCACGTATACCGCTTGCAAAAATGGCTGTTGAAGAAACGGGCATGGGTGTCGTTGAAGACAAGGTTATAAAAAACAATTATGCGGCCGAATATATTTATAACGCATACAAAAACACAAAAACATGCGGTGTCATCGAAGAGGACAAGGCATACGGAATCAAAAAGGTTGCCGAGCCGATCGGCGTAATCGCGGCCGTAATTCCCACAACAAACCCCACCTCAACGGCAATTTTTAAGACGCTCATCGCTCTTAAAACACGCAACGCAATCATTATTTCCCCGCATCCCCGTGCAAAGAAGTCTACGATTGCCGCAGCAAAAATCGTGCTTGACGCGGCTGTTGAGGCAGGCGCTCCCGAAGGCATAATCGACTGGATTGACGTTCCGTCTCTCGAAATGACCAATCTTCTTATGCAGGAAGCAGACATTATCCTTGCAACAGGCGGTCCCGGAATGGTTAAGGCCGCTTATTCGTCGGGCAAGCCCGCTCTCGGCGTAGGTGCCGGAAACACGCCGGCAATCATTGACGATACGGCAGACATTACGCTCGCCGTAAATTCAATCATCCATTCCAAGACTTTTGACAACGGTATGATTTGCGCATCGGAGCAGTCGGTAATCGTCCTCGATTCCGTATATGATGCCGCAAAGCGCGAATTTGCCGCACGCGGATGCTATTTCCTTTCTCCCGAAGAAACGGAAAAGGTAAGAAAGACCATCATCATAAACGGCGCACTTAACGCAAAAATCGTCGGACAAAGAGCCGCTCGCATTGCCGAGCTTGCGGGTGTAACAGTTCCCGAGGGCACAAAGATTCTTATAGGCGAAGTGGAAAGCGTTGAACTTTCCGAAGAATTTGCACATGAGAAGCTTTCTCCCGTACTTGCGATGTATCACGCAAAAGACATAGAAGACGCTTTCTCAAAGGCAGAACACCTGATTGCGGATGGCGGCTATGGTCACACCTCGTCAATCTACTTAAATGCAACAACCGAAACGGCAAAGCTTGCCGAATTTTCCGAAAGAATGAAGACATGCCGTATTCTTGTAAATACGCCCTCTTCACACGGCGGCATCGGCGACCTTTACAACTTTAAGCTTGCTCCCTCTCTCACCCTCGGCTGCGGCTCATGGGGCGGAAACAGCGTTTCCGAAAACGTCGGCGTAAAGCACCTTATAAACATAAAGACGGTTGCCGAAAGGAGAGAAAACATGCTGTGGTTCCGTGCACCCGAAAAGGTATATATAAAGAAAGGCTGTCTGCCTGTCGCACTCAGCGAATTAAAGGACGTAATGGGAAAGAAGCGCGCATTTATCGTTACGGACAGCTTCTTGTATGAAAGCGGTTACACAAAGCCGATTACCGACAAGCTTGACGAACTGGGCATCGCCCACACATGCTTCTTTGATGTTGCTCCCGATCCGACGCTCGAATGCGCAATCCGCGGTACGGAACAGATGAACGCCTTCAAGCCCGACTGCATTATCGCACTCGGCGGCGGTTCGGCAATGGACGCAGGCAAGATTATGTGGGTAATGTATGAGCATCCGGAAGTTGACTTCATGGATATGGCAATGCGCTTTATCGATATAAGAAAGCGTGTATACACGTTCCCCAAGATGGGCGAAAAGACTTATTTTATCGCAATCCCGACATCTGCCGGCACAGGCTCTGAGGTTACGCCTTTTGCCGTTATCACGGACGAAAAGTCGGGTATCAAATATCCTCTTGCAGACTATGAGCTTATGCCCAACATGGCTATAATAGACACGGATTTTCATATGACCGCTCCCCGCGGGCTTACTGCGGCTTCCGGTATCGATGCGGTAACACACGCACTTGAAGCATACGCTTCCGTTATGGCAACGGATTATACGGACGGACTTGCAAAGCAGGCATTGCAGACAATATTCAAATATCTTCCCCGTGCATACGATAACGGACAGACAGATATCGAAGCGCGCGAAAAGATGGCAAATGCCGCAACAATGGCAGGTATGGCGTTCGCAAATGCATTCCTCGGCGTATGCCACTCGATGGCGCACAAGCTCGGCGCCTTCCATCACCTTCCTCATGGTGTGGCAAACGCACTCATGATCGAGCAGGTGCTTCGTTTCAATGCCGCTCCCGCTCCCGTTAAGATGGGCACCTTCTCGCAATATGACCATCCTCACACACTTGAGCGCTATGCTGAGATTGCGGATGCTTTGGGTCTCAGCGGAAAGACACCCGAAGAAAAGCTCGAAAATCTCATAAAGGCTGTAAACGACCTCAAGACACGTGTTGGAATCAAGGCATCAATCCGTGATTACAACATAGACGAGGCAAATTTCCTTGCGCGCCTTGACGAAATGAGCGAGCAGGCCTTTGACGATCAGTGCACGGGCGCAAACCCGAGATATCCTCTCATTTCCGAGATCCGTCAGATGTACTTAAACGCATATTACGGCGAAAAGAATTTTAAGGAGCCCGAAATGCCGACAGAAAAGGACATAAAATCAAAGAAGCCGGATTTCTTGAAAACACGCAAAAACAGCACAAAATAATCGGAGGAAAGACAAATGAAGCTTGACAGAATAATCGCAGTGAGAAACAACAAAACAATTTATCGCGACGGCGACCTCTGCATGAAAGTATTTGACGAGACCTATTCCAAGGCGGATATCTTAAACGAGGCGCTCAATCAGGCACGTGTCGAGACGACCGGCTTAAATATTCCCAAGATCCGCGAGGTAACGGTAATCGACGGCAAGTGGGCAATCGTAACCGATTATATTGAGGGAAAAACTCTTGCTGAAATGATGCAAAACGATCCAGAAAACAAGGACGCTTACATAGAGAAGCTTGTGGAGCTCCAGCTTATGGTTCAGTCAAAGACATGTCCGGGGCTCAATTATCTCCGCGACAAAATGAACCGCAAGATTTCGGCAACAGATTTTGACGCAACAACGCGTTACGAGCTGCATACACGCCTTGACGCAATGCCTCATCACCACAAGCTTTGCCATGGTGACTTTAACCCGTCAAACATCATAATTACCGAATCCGGCGAGCCCTATATTCTCGACTGGTCGCATGCAACACTCGGAAACGCTTCGGCAGACGCCGCACGCACATATCTCCTTTTCTGGCTTGACGGAGATATGAAAGGCGCCGAAAAATATTTGAACACTTTTTGCAGGCTAAGCGACACAGCAAAGCAGTATGTTCAAAAGTGGATGCCGATTGTTGCCGCTTCACAATCCGTAAAGGGCAACGAAAAGGAACGCGAATTCCTCCACAGCTGGGTAAATGTTGTGGATTACGAATAAAATCTGTACAAAAAAAATTAATTTAATCATAAGCAAACTACCAAGGAGAAACTATATAATGAAGGTTGTAATATGTATCGGTTCATCATGTCACATTAAGGGTTCACGCCAGGTAACCGAGGAGCTCCAATATTTAATAAACGAAAACAAGCTCGGCGACAAAGTCGAGCTTGGGGGCACCTTTTGCATGGGGCGCTGCGAAGAGGGCGTGTGTGTGACTGTTGACAATGCTTTTCATTCGGTAAAGCCCGAAAACGTAAAGGATTTTTTTGAAAAGGAAATCAAGGCGAAGGTATGATATTTGTTGAAGTATGTATCGGAAGCTCGTGTCACCTTAAGGGTTCGCCGGAAATCGTGGAAAAATTCAACGAAATGATTTCGGCGGAGCACCTTGAAAACGACATAATTTTGTCCGGAAGCTTTTGCACGGGGCGATGCAACCGTATCGGAGTCACGATTACGGTAAACGACGAAATCTATACGGGCATTACTCCCGAAACGTTTTCGAACTTTTGGAAAGACACAATAATTCCGGCATTAAAAAAATCTAATGAAACTTCTGTTTAAGTTTATTGACTTTTGTGTTAAAATAAGTTATTTGTGCTTGGAAAGTGCAAATATAAAAGCGCAAAGGAGAGTCTTAAATGGAAAGCTGTCTCACGCTTAAAAAATCAAATTGTAAAAATTGCTACAAATGTATACGCCATTGCCCGGTGAAATCAATACGTTTCTCGGGCAATCAGGCGCATATTATAGAGGACGAGTGCATTTTGTGCGGAGAATGCGTTGTCGTATGCCCGCAAAATGCAAAGCAGATCGTCGATGAAACCGAAAAGGTCAAGGTTTTGATACAGTCCGGAGATCCGGTATATGTAAGCCTTGCCCCTTCTTTTATTGCAAATTATAAGGGAATCGGAATAAAGGGAATGAGAAAAGCGCTTATGTCACTCGGCTTTGCCGGTGTCGACGAAACGGCAATAGGCGCGACTATCGTAAAAAACGCATACGAAAAAATGCTTGCGGACAATTCACATGATGTGATTATTTCATCCTGCTGCAATTCGATCAACCTCTTAATCGAAAAATATTTTCCCGATCTTCTTCCCATGCTTGCTGACGTTATGTCACCCATGCAGGCTCACTGCGCAGAAATAAGAAAACAGCATCCGAACGCAAAAACGGTATTTATAGGGCCTTGCGTTTCCAAAAAAGAGGAAGCTCAGCATTACCGTGATATTGTTGATGCCGTTCTCACCTTTGAACAGCTCACAAAGTGGCTCAACGATACCCATGTAACTCTTGAGCCCGACATGGACTCTGACCCCGACACGCTTGAAAGATTTTTTCCGACGCCCGGCGGAATACTAAAAACCATGGCAGCACGTACGCCCGGTTACACCTATCTCGCACTTGACGGAACAGAAAACTGCATAAACGCATTAAAGGAAATAAGTGAAGGACATGTCCACAAATGCTTTATCGAAATGTCAGCATGCGTGGGAAGCTGTGCGGGCGGGCCGGTTATGGAAAAAAATGTTTCGAATTCTCCCGTGCTTGATTATACGGCAATAGCAAATTATGCGGGAACACACGACTTTAAGGTTAATATGCCGGATATCATATCGATCAAAAAATCGTTTGTCCCGATTGAAATACATACAAAAAAGCCTACGGATGCGGAAATCACAGAAATCCTTAAGAAAATGGGCAAAACCCGCCCCGAAGACGAGCTTAACTGCGGTTCGTGCGGATATAACACCTGCCGTGAAAAGGCTGTCGCAATTTTTAACGGAAAAGCCGAAATTTCGATGTGCCTGCCCTATCTTAAAGACAAGGCTGAAAGCTTTTCGGACTGCATAGTAAACAACACGCCGAACGGACTGATCGTGGTAAACGACGCTTTGGAAGTCCAGCAAATAAACACGGCGGCATTAAAAATCCTAAATATCCGCCGCATGTCGGACGTGCTCGGCGATCAGATTGTGAGAATACTTGATCCCGCACCCTTTGTGCGCGTTCTTGAAACAAAACGCGGAATCAAAGACTCACGCACTTATCTTGCGGAATACGACAAATATGTTGAACAGACGATTGTATATGACGGCACCTATCACATGCTGATCTGCATCATGCGTGACGTGACCGACGAAGAAAACGAACGCGAAAAGAAGGAAGACATAAGCCGCCAGACGGTTGAAATCGCCGACAAGGTGGTAGATAAGCAAATGCGGATAGTTCAGGAAATTGCGTCATTGCTCGGCGAAACCGCCGCCGAAACAAAAATAGCGCTCACAAAGCTTAAGGAGAGTATTACCAATGAATGATCTGTGTGCCGACATCGGTTACAAAAGCATAAATCATTATGGGGAACAGCTTTGCGGAGATCATGTGGACGTGGTAAACGAAGACGAAAATTCGACCGTCATAGTACTTGCGGACGGACTGGGAAGCGGCGTAAAGGCAAGCATTCTCTCCACTCTCACTTCAAAAATCATTTCGACCATGATGGCGGAAGGGCTCACTCTCTCAGACTGCGTTGAAACAATTGCTCAAACGCTTCCGATATGCTCGGTAAGAGGCGTTGCCTATTCCACCTTTACGATTATGCATATAGTTGACAATCGTGAAATGGAATTGATACAATACGACAACCCGTTGACAATTCTTGTGAGAAACGGACAAAATTACAATTATCCGAAAACGGAAACAAATATAGGCGGCAAAAAAATTTATCAGTCCGTAATCAAGCTTGAACCGGATGACGTTTTTATCGCGATGAGCGACGGCTGTCCGCACGCAGGCATAGGGCTCGCTTACAACTTTGGTTGGAAACGTGACGAAATAATAACCTTTATGGAATCGGAATGCATTTGCGGATATGCCGCAAAAACGCTTGCGACGCACCTTATCGACGAGGTTAATTCGCTTTACGGAAACCATCCCGGCGACGACGCAACGGCATGTGTTGTAAAAATCCGCCGTCGCGTGCCAATGAATCTTTTGTTCGGACCGCCGCGTGACCGCGATGACTGCAACCGCATGATGAGCCTTTTCTTTTCAAAAGAGGGGAAACACATTGTTTGCGGAGGCACAACAAGCCAGGTTGCGGCAAAGTACCTTGGGAAGCCCGTCAGGGCAAGTCTCAATTTTGTAAGAAGCGACGTTCCGCCGACCGCCGAAATAGAAGGCGTTGACTTGGTTACCGAAGGCGTAATCACAATAAACAAGGTTGTGGAATATGCTCACGATGCACTTTCCGACAACAAATTGTATGAAAAATGGGGATACAGCATGGACGGCGCATCGCTTATATGCCGAATGCTGTTTGAGGAGGCAACGGACATAAACTTTTTTGTTGGACGTGCGGTAAATCCCGCCCACCAAAATCCGGATCTTCCGATAAATTTTAACATTAAGATGAATCTTGTTGAGGATTTGTCGGAATGCTTAAAGAAAATGGGTAAACGTATAAAGGTAAGTTATTTTTAGAGGTAAGAAACATGAGAAAATTTGACACAAAAGTACAGCATCTTAAATACAAAGTGCTTCGTGAAGTGGCTCGTGAAGCCTGGGCAGACCACTTGCCCGCAACCGCAATCGATATTCCGAAAATTATCGTTCCCGGAAAAACTCCCACAATGCGCTGCTGCGTATACAAGGAACGCGCAATACTCGGAGAACGTGTAAAGCTTGCCATGGGCGGCGATCCGAACGACAAAGACGTAATACAGGTAATAGACATAGCCTGCGACGAATGCCCCATCGGCGGATACGAAGTCACAAACGCCTGCCGGGGATGTCTTGCGCACCGCTGCGAAGACGTATGCAAATTCGGAGCTCTTTCCTTTGACGAAAATCACGTTGCTCACATCGACAAAACAAAGTGTCGCGAGTGTGGTGCCTGCTCCCGCGTTTGCCCTTACACGGCAATAGTTCACCGCGCACGTCCGTGCATTACGGCATGCAAGGTAAAGGCAATTTCGATGGGCGAAGACAGACAGGCATTAATCGACCACAACAAGTGCATTTCGTGCGGCGCATGCGTTTATCAATGTCCTTTCGGTGCAATCACCGACAAATCATATATTTTGGACGTTATCAACATAATCAAAAAGAGCGAAAACAACAAAAAATACAAGGTTTTTGCGATTGTTGCACCGTCAATTTCAAGTCAGTTTACCTATGCAAAGCTCGGTCAGGTGATTTCGGGACTTAAAACCCTGGGATTCCATACAGTAGTTGAAGCGGCTCTCGGCGCAGACATGGTTGCAGCCGCAGAATCCAAAGAGCTCGCCGAAAAGGGATTTTTGACAAGCTCGTGCTGTCCCGCCTTTGTGGATTATCTTGAAAAGAATTTCCCCGATCTTGTACAATATGTATCGCACAATCCTTCTCCCATGGCAGCAATCGCAAGATACATAAAGGAACACGAGGGCGATTGCAAAACCGTATTTATCGGGCCTTGCACAGCCAAAAAGAAGGAAATCCAAAAGGAAGAAGTCGCAAAATATGTTGACACGGTCATGACATTTGAAGAACTTCAGGCTCTGTTTGACAGCCGTGACATAGATATAACCGCTCTGCCCGAAGACGTGCTTGACAACGCCTCCTACTTTGGCAGGATTTTTGCCAGAAGCGGCGGTCTGTCGGATGCCGTAAAGGAAGCTCTCACAGAACAAAATATTGATTTTGAAGTGAAGCCTTATGCCTGCGACGGCATAGAGCAGTGCAAGGTTGCGCTTCTTTCAAAATCAAAGGGCAAGCTTGACGCAAACTTTATTGAGGGCATGGCATGTGTCGGCGGATGCATAGGCGGCGCCGGATGCCTGACACACGGCGAAAAAAATAAATCCGAAGTGGATAAGTACGGCAAGGAAGCTCTCGAAAAAACAATAATGCACGCGGTATCAATGTTAAAATAACCAAAGGAAGAAGCCCCACACGGGCTTCTTTTTATACTTTTATTAACTAATACTTAAATAAAGCTAAAATAACGTATTTTTCGGTACAAACAGCGCTCCGTGTGCTATAATCCGCTCAGCCGTGGGATTCGCACGGATTTGTGGATGTAGTGATTATTAAAGCACATGCCCGGGATCCGGCGCTTACAGACTCGTGCGCAAATTCTGATTATATAAAAATTTTCACCAAAGGAGTTTCCTTATGAAAAAGAAAAATGTTCACTTAACATTCAGACAGATGTACTTGTCGGCAGCACTCATTGCAATGATTGTCTTAGGCACGTTTGTCGGAGTCATTGCAGTCGCTTCACTCAACAGCAACATGAGAGAGGAAGCTCTTGACCAGTTAAAAATCGCTTCAAATCAGGTAAAAGAATTTTTTGTCTATGATATCAAGGCAAACGGCGATATAAGCTATGACGAATATTCGGATCACGAATATATAACCTCTCTTTCGGACGAACAGATTGAACTTGCTCTTTTTAAGGGAAACACATCATTCATCACTTCCGTAAAAAAGGATGACGGCTCTTACAACGAAAATGTTGCGGCAGACAGTGCGATTTACAAAACTGTTTCAGGCGGAAGCGACTATTCTTCCACAAATGCAAAGGTAAACGGCAAATCCTATTACGTTTATTATACTCCCGTTTATGACGGAAACGGTGACTTTTGGGGGATGGCATTTGCAGGAAAGCCCGCAAACACAGTAAATACCCCGATCAACTACGCCGTAATGCAGTTAGTTGTAATCGCAATAGTTGTTGCGATACTTGTAGCCGGTGCGCTTCTGTTTGTGTCAAAGGTAATTACAACAAAGTTCCACGGAGTTCAGAAAGGACTTGTCGCACTTTCGGGCGGTGACCTGGACGTAGAATTTGACCGCGAAGCAATAATGACCGAGCTTGAAGCTCTCGGAAATGCGGGTGGAGATTTGTCTAAGCGCTTAAAAGAAACCGTCCTCGAAATCAAAAATTCCTGCGAACGTCTTACCGAAAGCATTGCTCTTGTGGCACAGGGAACCAATATTAACGCAGAAAGCGTTGAACAGATAAATTCCGCAATTACCGAAGTCGCCGACACAAGCCAGTATGTTGCCCAATCGGCATCGGATATGTCGGATAAGACGGCGGTGCTCGGCGAAAACATCACACAGATTTCCGACAGCGTAAACGCTCTTCGCGCTTCCTCAAAGGAAATCACATCGGCAAACGCAGATGCCACCAAATATATGACAATCGCAATGAACTCGAGTACCGATTCCGTAAATGCGGTTTCGGATATTTCGGGCAAGATCAACGAAACCAACGCAGCCGTAAGCCGTATTGCGGAATGCGTCGAGATGATCGAATCAATTTCCTCACAGACAAACCTTCTCTCGCTCAACGCTTCTATTGAAGCCGCACGTGCGGGTGAAGCCGGACGCGGATTTGCGGTTGTTGCGGGCGAAATAAGATCTCTTGCCGATTCCAGCAAAGAGTCCGCTGCCGAAATACGCGATATCGTAAGCCATATCACTCTTACAACAGCCGCAATGGTTAAGCAGTCAACCGTTGTGAGCGATATCATCGACAACCAGAAGACAACAATCCTTGACACACAGAATCGCTTTACGATTCTTTCAAAAGCCGTTGCCGAAAGCATTGCCGAAATCAACCGTATCGGCTCGATGATGGGCAAGCTCAACGAAATCAAGGATGCAATCGCAGACGGAACAAGAAGCCTTGGCGCCGTATCCGAAGAGCTCGGCGCATCAACCGAAGAGGTTGCCGCTTCCTGCCAGAACGTTGCCGACTCCTGTAAGAATGCAAAAGAACAAACCGAAGCAATGCAAAAGGTAAATGAAACCGTTGCGGACGCACTTAAATTCTTTAAGATTTGATAAGGCGAAAATAAGGGAATTTAAAATTAAGCAATTAAAAAAACAATCGATACCGGTCGGTTGTTTTTTATTGTCCAAAATCATTACATATGTTAAAATACCTTGCGGAAAGTACCCATGACAGGGTGGCATCCTCCCAAAGTATATGGTACCGGGCAATCCGAAAAAATATATGAAAGGAGGTGACGCCAATGACAGCTTATGAAATCATTTCGATTTTCATTGGGATATCGGCATTATTGATATCCTTCGGTAGCTTGATTGTAGCGCTTATCGCCTTTCTCGACAAGAGAAACAAGCGAAAATAAAAAGTGCCTATCCTGTCAGCACACAGGATAGGCGGTGTCCGTAAGGACATTAATCAGCTTATACTCGGAAGCTTCCACCTTTGGAGTGAGTGCTTTCCGTTCGAATGAATATTAACATCTCATAAGCAATAATTCAAGTATTTTCCGTAATATTTTCCTTAAAAAAAGTATTTTTGCTTTTCCCTTTACCTGTCGTTACCGTAAAGCTTAAATCAAGCACCTCTTTTATTCTTGAATCACTTGCAGTTCCGTCAAGAAGTGCCGTTATCCAATGATTTTTGTTCATATGATATGCAGGATAAAAACCGGGCTCCTTAATCAAATATCCGATTAATACGGGATCGCATTTCATGTTTACGACATCAATTTTTTCTTTTCCGAAATAAGAATCTTTTTCCGGTCCCTTATTCAAATCCGCTTGTGCCACTCTTTCCCTCGGAATATTCATAATAAGAGCAAACCATTTTTTATTGTTTGGGTGTCTGAAAACCGCGCTTTTAGAATCCTTTTCCCATGGATAATCGGGATCTGAGTCATAGGCTTCGGATATATATTCAATCAGCTCCTCACGGGTCATAAATTGTAACTCCTTCCGAAAAAAGACATCCGGCATACGTATCATCATAATTACTGTCGTAATTACATACATTTTGGTTTCATTATAGCATGTTTTTCCCATATCAATACCGGAAAAAAAACTCATCCAAAATCACTCGTCTCCCGTGCTTTCCGCATCTTCCTCTTCCTCAACATAAATCAGCTCATCCGGATACATTTGAAAATTATTCTTTAAATTTGTCTTTGTTGTAAGATAAACCGATGTCGGATTTTCGACGCTCGAAAAATATGTATACGAAGTGATGGAATTATAGTCTCCTATGTGGATTTCGTGAGAAGTGCTGTTAGTCGCCCACTTAAGCGTAAAATAATCCGAACCTTCATCAAGTCCGTATATGCTCATATCCGAAACGTTTTCTATTTTCTCATGATAAGGAACGGTAACAAGCGCATTTAGGGCACTTTCTACAAGGTCCGTATCAAGTATAAGTGCTGTATCGTTTAAGCATACCCAGGCGTCTTCCTGCTTTTCGTAAGCATAAAGCGTTCCGTTATAGGTATACGAAAAGCTCACGATATCGGATATTGCTGTTGTATAAAGAGTAGTGGACGTGCTCGTAACGGTTTCGGCTATCTCTTCGTTAGCGGCATTATATGCCTTAATCCCAAAGTAAGCACCTATCAAAATGGCGAGTATAACCACCATTACAATTGTTTTTTTTGCCTGTTTACCCATAAGCACCTCTATTTTCTGCGGCGGACAACAAATATTACAATGCCCGCAATAATACTGATAAGCGGTAAAATTACCGTTACAAGAGAGCCAAGCACGATAATGCTCTTTGAATCGATCGTGAGATACTCAAGATCATAGCTCTTTACGGGAATCGAAACATTTAATTCCTTTTCGGCAAAGTTTGTTATTGTATTTGTAAAAAGCGTAAGGTTTGTATCACCTACCATCTGAAGCGCCGCATCCGTAAAGGTATATGCCGAGGAATATACGACAAGCGTTCCGTAAACGGTATTTCCGTCTTCATCCGTGCCCATTTCCTTCTTTGCTTCCGCACCCAGCGCAAACTGTCCCGTCACATCGCCTTCTTCGGCACCGAAGCTCATCGAGCTGTAATCGGTTGTAACATACGCATCGCTCGAAGTTTTGAGGAATACATCATAGCTTATCGTGTCACTGTCCTCCTCCGGAACACTTACGCCGACACAGTACGGCATAAAGATATAATAATTCTTTGTAAGCCCTGTCGTATATGTGCTTGACGAAATCTTCGGAAGCGAATAATAAGGCGAACGGTAATAATATGACGAATTGGTTTCCGCAAGCACACCGTCATGAAGAGTCATGCCCATATATGAAAGAAGGGCTGCCATATTCTCCAATCTTTCTTCGGTAAGTCCGAGTACGGCAACAATTTTTCCTCCGTTGTCTATATAATTTTCAAAAATTTCAAGCTCATCCGCAGAAATATCGTTTGTTGCACCGTTTATAAAAACACAGGCGGCGTCATCAGGAATCGTATCCGTGGTCATAAGGCTGAACGATTCATATTCGACATTTGCCTTTGTGAGCGCATCCGTAAACGTGTCTTCAAGCTCGCTTTCACCGTGACCCGTAAGCATATATACAACCGGCACGTCATCCGTAAGCACGTAGTCAATTGCGGCAGTTATCTGACCTTCGCCGTCATAGCCCGTATAAGATTTTGAATAGCTATATGTGGTATAATCCATTGAATATGTATATTCATAAATATCATCATAATCAACCACTCGATTTCTCTTGTCGCTCACAATGATAAGGCTGTTTGACGTGGGCGCGGTGCTTGTATAATTTGAATAAAACTTGGGATTAACATTTGGGTCGACATAAGTCACCGAAACATGCTTTGATGCCGCCTCGTACCTTGAAAGTGTTGCCGAAAGCGTTTGATCACCATCCGACTCCTTTACAAGAACATAAATATCCACATCACTGTCAATCGTATCCAAATATTCCTTTGTCTGATCGGAAAGTGTATACATTTGGTTATATGTAAAATCAAATTCCGTCCATGTGGAAGGCATTTCCTTTATGCAAATGTTCAAGAATACCGTGATTGCTATCGCAACAAGGATTCCAAGACTACTGTACGCGGTAAAGCTTAAGTTTTTGACCGAAACGCTGTAACGGCGTTTTTGCACTGCCTGCATGCTGAGAAACAGAAAAAGTGCGGTCAGCGAAATAAAATATACAACGCTTGTGAGGTCAAGCTTCCCCGACATCATGTTTGAAAAAGGTGTATAAAGGTCGTATACGCTCAAAATCTTTGTGAGAAGATTGCCGGTTTCCGAAATAAGTCCCGTAATTCCGGTCATCATATAGCCGAGGAACAGAAAAACAAACGACAAAATAGCCGCAACAACCACATTTTCCGTTATGGACGAAATAAAAAGTCCGATTGCGATGGCTGTCATTCCAAAAAGGAAATAGCCGAGTATCGACACATACGCTTCACCGAGCGGAACGGTGCCGAACGCGGAAAGAATAAGCGGATATATGCAGACAATCACAACCGGAATCACAAACATTGTGAGAGCCGCAAGGAATTTGCCGATAATAATCTCGCTCACCTTAACGGGTGCCGTAAGAATAAGCTGGTCGGTCTTGTTGCGCCGCTCTTCCGCCATTATTCTCATTGTGAGAATCGGAACGCTCACAAGAAACAAAAATACGCATCCCGACACCGCATAAGCAAAATAGGGATAGTTGTTCAAAAGGTTATAAACCGTAAAATAAAGTCCCACAAAAAAGAGCGTTGCACCGATAAACAGGAGTCCTATAACGCTGTGAAAATAAGATTTTACCTCTCTTTTATATATTGCAAGCATTATTCTTCCTCCTTGTCGCAAGCGTCTGCGGAACCGGCAGCATTATTATCGGTATTACAGGTATTGTCGATATTATCGGTATTGTCAATATTATCGGTATTGTCGGTATTATCGGTATTGTCGGTATTGCCGGTATTGCCAGTATTGTCGGTATTGTCAGTATTGTCAAAATTGCCGCCGTTTTCTGTAATTGCTCCGGTATCCGTATTTTCCAAAGTTTCTTCTTCCGTTTTACTCTCATCATTTCCCGTGAGCTCAAGGAAGATATCCTCAAGGCTCTTTTCGATCTTTGTCATTTCCATTACGGGAATACGGTTTTCGGCAAGGAGAATCGATACCTGTTCTCTGATATCCGTGTCGGTTGAACCTGTAACAAGGATTTTTGAATATCCCTTTTCGTCGGTCCCCACAACTTCGGCATTGTCAACGCCTTCAATCGACTTAAGAATTTTTGTTGCTTCCTCCGCGCCCGTTGCCACAACAATATCAAGACGCATCGAGCCGCCTAGGCGTTTTTTTAGATTTTCCGGCGAATCGCTTGCGACAAGCTTGCCTTTCGAAATAATCAATATATGGTCGCAGACTGCGCTTACTTCTGAAAGAATATGCGAACTCAAAATTATCGTATGGCTCTCGCCGAGCTTTTTGATAAGGTCGCGGATTTCGATTATCTGCTTGGGATCAAGTCCTACGGTCGGTTCGTCAAGGATTAAGACATCCGGATTTCCGATCATTGCTTCCGCCATGCCCACTCTTTGCTTGTAGCCCTTTGACAGATTTTTAATCAGCCTGTGCTCCATGTCGGCGACTTCGGTTTCTTCCATGACAAGATGCACTTCGTTCTTTCGTTCCGCCTTCGGAACTTTTTTGAGCTCCGCAACAAACATAAGATATTCTCCCACCGTCATGTCATTGTAGAGCGGCGGAAGCTCGGGCAGATACCCTATCTTCTTTTTGGCTTCCTCGGGTTCAAGCATTATGTCCTTGCCGTCAATAAGAACCGTACCATGAGTCGGCGCAAGATAGCCCGTAATAATGTTCATCGTGGTTGATTTACCTGCTCCGTTTGGTCCCAAAAAGCCGTAAACTCGCCCTTTTTCAACCATAAACGACAGATCCTGTATCGCAACATGATCTCCGTATTTTTTTGTAAGATTTTTTACCTCAATCATACAATCTTCCCTTCTTCAGATTTTTTTATAATTACAAAAGCCTCGCTTCGCAATTTCGTTGTTTGATTTTTTTATTTACCGGAATACAACGAGTCCGGTCGCGTGCATTAAATACTTCATCCCGCAAAACGCTTTTGCTGTATAAAGCCGAAATTTCCTATGCAATAAAATTCAGGAGTGCGAAATGTACTCCTGAATTTTATGTCCCATTCTTAAAGAATTAATGATGTTTCTGTGAAGAAACTGTGTTCGGGCTTTTTGAAAGTCCAAAAGTACATGGCCTCAAGACGAACAAAACAAAGATAATAAAAAATCCTTTGACTATTTGAATTTCAATGTGCAAAGCTGTATAAAGAAGATTGTATACCGATCCGGATGCCATACGTAGCGTATCAACGTTTTTTAAACATTTTTCTTGTTTTAATTTTCATCGAATGCTATAATATACCTTATCGGAAGTTGATTTTTAACTTCCGATAAAAGAACCACGAAGTGGTTCGATAATCGATTATAGGAAGTTGATTTTTACTTCCTATAATATACCTTATCGGAAGTTGATTTTTAACTTCCGATAAAAGAACCACGAAGTGGTTCGATAATCGATTATAGGAAGTTGATTTTTACTTCCTATAATATACCTTATCGGAAGTTGATTTTTAACTTCCGATAAAAGAACCACGAAGTGGTTCGATAATCGATTATAGGAAGTCGTTTTTATTACTTATAATGTTGTCAAAAGAAAGGCAATAATCATGAAATTATTACACATAAAAGCCAATAACTTTAAAAACTGTAAGGATTTTTTTGAGATTAATTTCGTATCTAAATCAAAAAAAACCGGTGAAGATAAAGAATATGAGCTGCTGGAAATTGCGGATGGCCTTCACGTCTGCAACACACTTGCATTTGCGGGAAAAAATGCGTCCGGAAAGACCACTGCCGTTGAATTGTTGGACGCATGCTATTCCATTCTTGGAACTTTTCGACTTGAAAACAAAAACTATAGTTACGAAAACGTAGAGTTGTTAATGGATTTTTATCATGAGGGCTTTATTTATCGATACAAAACAATTTTGCAAAACGGAGACAGCATTGCTTCCAAAGCTACCTTTACAAATCAGGAACTTTACAGAAAAAAGTACTATAAGAGCAAGATAAAAGACATTTACGGCGATTCCGATTTTTCTGTCATAAAAATTGCCGGAGAACTTCCGGAAGACACTTCCGTTCTCTTCTTTATTCTTAAAAAGAAGACTACGAAAGCCATCTATTTTGACAGCTACGGAAACGGACCGGACACTTATCGTCTGATTTTCGCAGCCATAAAAGATTTTAATATAAATCCCGGTCTGCTCACAAAGGTAATTTCCATATTTGATGAAAATATAAGCAATCTGCAAATGCTGGACGATCACAACTTCAAATTAACATTTTCAGGAAAAGAAAAGATTGTTTCCGACAAAGAACTGATTTACATGTTGTCAAGCGGAACCACCAAGGGTATACTCCTTTACTTATTGATGATTGCCTCCCTCGAACAAGGCTTTGACCTAATAGTCGATGAAATAGAAAATCATTTTCATAAAACTCTGGTTGAAAATATGATCAGCCTTTATAAAGACAAATCGGTTAATAAAAACAATGCCACACTCATATTCACAACACATTATTGTGAGCTCCTGGATCTTTTCAACAGACAGGACAACATCTACATTGCCAAGTCTGACGGCAAAGTCTTCTTAACAAATATGTATGAGGGCTTTAATATAAGGCCGGAGCTGCTAAAGAGCAGACAGTTTTATAACAATGTTTTTCAAACAGCCGTTGATTACAATGCGCTGATGCAACTTAAAAAGGAGCTGAAAGCACGGAAAAACTCCTAATTATGTGTGAAGGTCCAAATGAACGGGAAATTATAAATATACTCCTTCACAATAATTGCCTTAAATTTACAGAAGATGATTTAATAGGATTAACTCCTTACCACGCAAGGCAAATAAAAACCTCGGCTCAGGTAAGAACCGAACTCAACATTTATCCGGGACGAGTAAAAATTCTTCGGATCGGTGATAAGCAAAGCGATACGTTTTTTATTCCCACAGAATACACAAATAAAATTTCATCTGTGGAGAAATACTGCACAAAGCCGGAACTTGAAATGCTTTTGATTCTTGCAGAAGAAAAGGAAAAGGATTACGAAAAAATAAAATCCACCACAAAACCCAAGGATTTTGCCAAAAAACACATTGTCTGCGGCAAAAGAAAATACGACAACAGCACATCCTTTTACACAGAATACTTCGGCAATAATCCCGATCTTCTTGTAAAATCCTTAAAGAAATATCATAAGCACAATGGTTCTCACAGCAAAGACGAACATTACTTGGATGAACTGTTAAAATAGTACATCCCCCCCTAAAACACATCCTTTACCTTCATAATCGCCTTCAATCGATCACATACCGTATTATTTTCAAGCTCCTCTATATCTATTACCGCAATTCCGAGCTGGGACGCACGGTGACGCGCAAGCGCATTGCAATGCTCCGTTGTGACAACACATGCCTTTGCGCCCTTGCCGCCGAACCTGTCCTTCAAAACCGCAAGCTCGTTTAAGGCAACCGTTTTTATGTCACACGTTTTGCAGCTTACAAAAAGAGGCACCACTCCTCTTGCGCATACAACGTCAATTTCGTTGCTTATGCCCCTTTCACCGAGAGTATAATCCCAATTCACGACGGCAGAATTTATTACATCGTTAAAAATTCCGCTCGAAACGCACATCTTATACATATAAAGCTCCAGCACACTTCCCACATCCCTGAGCCACATTCTTACCCTGTGGTCGAGGAATTTGAAGCTCACATTTTTGCCATCAGCAATATCAAGATTCTTTATAAATCCGATTTTTTGAAGATCGTAAAAAAATCCCGCATTACACGGAACGCGACCGTTTTTTTCAGTTTTTTGATAAAAATCACCACTCACAGAAAGTGCGGCATTGTCATTCTTTTCGCCCTTCGAAATTTTTTGGATAAAAGCAATCTGGTTTGCCCAGTCCTTTTTGTATTTAAGAAAAATATCAAAAAAAGGCTCTAACTTACACATATAATGCTTTAATTTTGAATTGTCCACTCTCCCTTCCGACATCACTCCGCCGGTCATCATAAAAAAATCGGAAACATTGTAGGAAAGCGTGCATTGCGTCCCATTCGCAAAATCCGCATGATTTATGTCATAAAAGCAATTCTTTTTACGGGAATATGTAAATATCGGAGAATCCGTTTCGGCAGAAAACATTCCCGCAGCAATTAAAGCCGCATCCGTACCGCCTGTCACCTCAAGCGCAAGATCGGGATATTTCTCTCTCGCCTTTCGTAATTGCTGCAGAATTTTGTCTGTCTTATAAAAACTGATTTCCGCAAATTCTATATCGGGAAAATAACCTCTGTGCTCAAAAAAACGTTTGAGTATGGCAAGCTTTGTCTTGTCCTCGGCAATTTCCGGCGGGCACATATAAATAATATGCTTTGGCTTAAAGGTTTCGGGACCGATCACGTTTTCCGTCGCTCTTTCTCCGTACAATTTAATAAGCGTGTTCATTTTTATTTCTCCAGGCTTTTATGGTAGGATTATGATTTTTTAATTCCTGTATCAGTTTGACGTTTTCTCCCGGCTCTTATAATAAGCTTCCATTTTCTCGCGGCTCTTTATATATACTTCTTTTAATTTCGGATCAAAATGCGTTCCCATGGAATCAAGCATAATTTTGTCCGCTTCCTCAAAGCTTAAGGCCTCTTTGTAACATCTCTTTGACACAAGCACGTCATACACGTCCGCAATGGCCATAATACGCGATTCGAGCGGAATTGCATTACCCTCTATGCCTGTGGGATAACCTGTGCCGTCATATTTTTCATGATGATATCTTGCGACATTTACCGCAAGATTAACAAAGTTGTCATCTTCAACTCCGCGCAAAAGTTTTTCCACAATCTCTGCGCTCTTTGTGGCATGCTGCTTCATGATTTCGTATTCTTCGTCCGTAAATCCTCCCGGTTTGTTAAGAATTGCATCCGGTACGGCAATTTTTCCAAGGTCATGCATTGGAGCCGCCTTTATGAGATTCTCGCAAAACTCATCCGACAAATCATATAAGTGATTTCCCTTTATCGTATCAAGCAAAATCGCAACAACGTCGCTTGTACGCTTAATATGACCGCCGGTCGCATTGTCACGGTTTTCAACCATATCCGCAATGCCGAGCACTGTTTTGTTTTGGATTTCCTTGATACGTCCAACCTGCTCCTTAACCGTCTTTTTGAGGTCGTCGTTGTACTCTTCCATGAGCTTTTGATATTTTACGCTGTCAGTGCAATCGGCAAGCTCGATAAAAAAGCCCGCATTTGTACCGCGTCCGAAACGCGTGATTGTAGCATTGTAAAAGCGGCCGTTTTCTTCGATTTTACGTTCCGAAAACTTTGAGGGATTAAGATTAAAATCATCTATAAATTCCGCAAACACGCGTGTTTTTGGATTTGTTCCGATATTTTCATCTATTTTTATGCCTGTAAGCTCAGGAAAATAATTTGCGGCGACCGGGCTGCATCCGAGGAGATGCGCATTTATATCAAGCATCAAATAGCCCTTTACGGGATCGTTGCTCGATTTTTCGTAAATTGCGTCTTCGATATTGTATAATTCAAGATTGTATTGAAAAAGAAGTATTATTATTCCGTCAAAAACATAGATAACGGGCGTGATTTCGATATAGGGATTTATGACTCTGCCGCATATAAAGCATATAACGGTCACCGTTTCCATAACAATCAAAATGCCGAGGTACTTTTTGGTAACACGCCGCATAATCACAGCTGCGGTCATAACAACTATTTCCGCAATCACGCTTCCCACAAGAAGAATATAAAAAAATGTATGTCCCCATGCATAATCTTTTCCGAGCACGGTCGTTCCGTTTACGCTTAAAATAAAAGTTTCCCTGTAATACCACTTTGTTTTTCCGACAAGAAGAACAAGCAGATAAACAAACGAAGAATAAGCAAAAATAAGATATTTAATAAAGTTTTTTATTTTGAAGTTGCACAAAGAACAGCAAAACATAAGCATAAGCGGTGGCATAAAGCAGCCTCCCGTATAGCTTATGCAATTTGCGAGAATCGCCCGGTCAAGATTTGTACTTTCGGCAAGAAGCAGATAGCCGAGATTTGACACCGCAAGAATAATGACGACGGTCTTTAAATATAGCATCGATTTTCGGTTTTTGTCCTTGGCAAGGAAAATTATGGCAATAAAGCATGAAATTAATGTGCTGATCAAATAATACAGTTTCATAGTCCCCATGTCCGTTTCAAATGTAATTTCAAAATTTTTTGCAGTACATAAATTTATACGCGATTATTTCAACTCAATGTTAACATAAGACATTTGCGATATCAAGCCTGCGGCGATTAATTTAAATATCTTTATCCTCATACCGCAAATGCCCGGATATCACCGCACAAAAATACCGGCCTTAAAGAAAAATTTTTTCCAAAAAAAGCCGGTATTCTCTGCACTTAAGATTTAATCAATTCAATAACCCGCTTAATTAAATCTTACCCTGTTCTTATTATATGTCGTATGAAGCAGTTCATGTGCCTTGTGCGAATTCGGTGCGCCGAGGAAATCGTCATAAAGCTGCTTCACCTGAGGATTGTTGTGCGACTGGCGAAGAACCTGTCTCTCGTCCTCCGAGTAAAGTGCCTTTGCACGTTTTTCCTTATAAGTGTCAAGGATATCGATATCCTCGTTCGGAAGAAGGTTGGGACGGACATAAGACTGACCGCCGCCGTTTACGCATCCGCCCGGACAGCACATGATTTCGATGAACGTATAAGGCGATGTTCCGCGTCTGATATCGTCCAAGATAGGCTTTGCGTTCTTCATGCCGCTTGCGACGCAAACCTTTATTTCCATGCCGTTTAAGTTAAACGTTGCTTCCTTTACGCCTTCAAAGCCGCGCACTTCATTAAATGCAACGGGGCCGTATTCCTCACCGCAAAGCGTATAATATGCTGTACGGAGAGCGGCTTCCATAACGCCGCCTGTGACACCAAAGATTACACCGGCACCCGTGTATGTTCCGACAAGATCCTTATCAAATTCCTCATCCGGCAAACGTAAGAAATTGATGCCCGAGCGCTTGATAAGGTCGCCGAGCTCTCTTGTTGTGAGAACCGCATCAACATCCTTAAGTCCGTTTGTACTAAGCTCCGGACGCTCCTTTTCATACTTCTTTGCCGTGCAGGGCATAATCGAAACAACAAAGATATCCTTGGGATCGATGTTGTTCTTTTCGGCATAATATGTCTTTATGATTGCGCCTTCCATCTCGTGAGGAGACTTGCATGACGAAAGGTTGTCAAGGCAGTCGGGATAATAATATTCGGCATAATTTACCCATCCCGGCGAGCATGACGTGATCATCGGAAGCTTGCCGCCGTTTTTGATACGGGAAAGAAGCTCGGTTGCTTCTTCCATAATCGTAAGATCTGCGCCGAAATCGGTGTCATAAACCTTTTCAAAGCCGAGACGGCGAAGAGCCGCAACCATCTTGCCCGTAACAGGAGTGCCTACCTTCATTCCGAATTCTTCACCGAGCGACGCACGCACTGCGGGAGCGGTTTGCACAATTACATGCTTGCCTGCCTTCATTGCCGCATCAACCTTTGCTATTTCGCTCTTTTCCATAAGAGCGCCTGTCGGACATACGGATACGCACTGTCCGCAAAGAAGACACGGTGAATCCTCAAACGAGCGGTTGCCTGCCGGTGCAACGATTGTCGAAAAGCCTCTGTTTTCAAATCCCAAAATTCCGTTTCCGTGTGCGCTCTTGCATCTTTCGACACATCTTCCGCAAAGGATGCACTTTGAAGTGTCACGGATGATTGACGGAGTAACCTGATCTATTGTTGTGGGGGTTTTTGTTCCTTCAAAGGCATTTTCTCTTGCGCCCGTCTGATGCGCCACATAAAGCAGCTCACAGTTGCCGTTCTTTGCGCATTGCTGGCAGTTTTTGTTGTGGTTTGAAAGAAGAAGTTCAACGGAAGTTCTTCTTGCTTCAACCGCCTTGGGAGAAGAAATCTTTATTTCCATCCCTTCCGCAACGGGATAAACACACGATGCCACAAGCCCTCTTGCACCTGTTGCCTCAACAAGGCATACACGGCATGAGCCCGTCGAACATTCACCATGGTTAAATGTACAAAGGCTCGGAATGTCATAGCCGCATCTGCGTGCAGCTTCAAGTATGGTAAGCCCGGCTTCCACTTGGTAGGGCTGACCTTCGATTTTTATATTTATAAGTGCCATATTTTTCCTCCCTATCAGCCTTTTGATATAGCATTAAAACGACAAGATGCCATACACATGCCGCACTTGATACACTTATTTGTGTCAATTTGCATTGCGGGCTTCTTTTTGCCGGGTGCCGTATAATCGGTAACGCTGATTGCGCCTACGGGACACTGACGTACACAGAGACCGCAGCCGAAGCATGCGTCACGGTTTACCTTATATTGCATAAGCTTCTTGCATATGCCTGCGGGGCACTTTTTGTCAACTATATGAGCAATATATTCGTCTTTGAAGTGTGTGAGCGTGGAAACGATCGGATTTGCCGAGGTCTGTCCGAGTGCGCAAAGAGAGTTGTTCTTAACGGCATTCGAAAGCTGTTCGAGCTCGTCAAGATCTTCCATTGTGCCCTTGCCTTCGGTAATCTTTGTGAGGATCTCCAGCATCCTCTTTGTTCCGATACGACAGGGTGAACACTTTCCGCAGGATTCGTCGCAAATGAATTCCATATAGAACTTTGCGATATTAACCATACAGTTGTCTTCGTCCATGACAATGGCGCCGCCGGAGCCCATCATCGAGCCCTTTGCCACAAGATTGTCAAAATCAATAGGCTCATCAAGGAATTCTTCCGTTAAACATCCGCCCGACGGTCCGCCAGTCTGAATAGCCTTAAACTTCTTGCCTCCCGGAATTCCGCCGCCGATGTCATAAATAAGCTCTCTGAGCGTTGTTCCCATGGGAACTTCGACAAGTCCAACGTTGTTTACCTTGCCTCCGAGCGCAAATACCTTTGTGCCCTTTGACTTTTCGGTGCCGACGCTTGCGAAGCTTGCTGCGCCTTCTCTCAAAACTGTCGGAACACATGCAAGCGTTTCAACGTTGTTTACAACCGTCGGCTTGTCCCAAAGTCCTTTGACGGCAGGGAAAGGCGGACGGGGACGCGGCATACCGCGCTGTCCTTCTATTGAGTGAAGAAGAGCCGTTTCTTCGCCACATACAAATGCACCCGCACCAAGACGGATGTGTGCGTCAAACGAAAATTCCGAACCCAAAATATTTTTGCCGAGAAGTCCCGCTTCTCTCATCTCACGTATTGCAACCTGAAGTCTGTGAACGGCAATCGGATATTCGGCACGAACATAGAAATAGCCTTCGCTTGCGCCGATTGCATATCCCGCAATCATCATGCCCTCGATTACGGCAAAGGGATTGCCTTCCAATATCGAACGATCCATAAATGCACCCGGGTCGCCCTCGTCGCCGTTACATACAACATATTTTTGATCAGCTTCGTTTGCATAGGCAAAAGACCACTTGCGGCCTGTAGGGAAACCTGCGCCGCCGCGTCCGCGAAGACCGGATGCAAGCACTTCATCGATTACTTCCTTTTGTGTCATCGAAAGCGCACGCTTAATACCCTGAAATGCGCCATAGCCCATGGCCTCGTTTATATCCTCGGGATTGATAAGTCCGCATCCGCGAAGAGCCACTCTCTTTTGCTTTTTATAAAAATTGATGTCGTCCTGCTTCTGTACCTTTTCCTTTGTTGCGGGATCAACATAAAGAAGACGCTCAACAACATTTCCGTTTATGAGGTCGGATTCAACGATTTCTTCAACGTCTTCCACCTTGACCAGGCGATAAAGCGTGTCCTCCGGGAAAATCTTAACAAAAGGTCCCTGTGAGCAGAAGCCAAAGCATCCGGCCTGATTAACCGTAACCTTGTCGGAAAGTCCCTTGTTTGCGATAAGCTCGATAAATTTTTCTTTTATTTCGTCGGAATGGGACGAAAGACATCCCGTACCTCCGCAAAGAACGACTGCGCGCTTGCCCGCACTTCCGTCAATCTTGGAGTTCAAAGATGCGGTACATGCGCAGATTTTTTTGTCCAGCTGTTCCGTTGTCAATATTTTTTCCATATCTATGCCTCCAAGCTTCTGTAGTGTTCAATTATCTCGGGAACCTTATCGACGCTGAGCTTCGGATAAACCGTTCCGTTTATCGAAACAGCGGGCGCAATTCCGCATGCACCGATGCAGCGGAGTGCGTCAAGTGTAAAAAGTCCGTCCTTTGTTGTTTCGCCGGGTGCGATTTCGAGAAGCTCCGAAAACTTGTCGATAACCATTTGTGCGCCCTTGACATAGCATGCCGTACCGAGACAGCAGCCTATGATATATTTTCCCTTCGGCTGCAAAGAAAAGAACGAATAAAATGTAACAACCCCGTATATTTCCGCCACCGAAATGCCGGTTCTCTCCGAGACGATTTCCTGGACCTCAATCGGAATATAGCCATATTCCTTTTGAATGTCGCTCAAAATCATCATGAGAGGTGTTTTTTCGTCAACGTATCTGTCACAGATTGCGTTGATTTGCTTTACTGCAGCATCACTGAGTTTAGCCATGTTTTCCTCCATAAGTTTGTTAAATTATTAACATATATCTGTCAAAGGAGAGTATATCATATTTATTTTGATTGTCTGTTGCAAAAGCAACAGTTACACGTTATAATTTAAATAAATAAAATGATATGACAAAAAAATGCAAAAAATCCGTTGTCCGCACAAAGCAAAATACAAAAAATCCCCCCGGAGACACAAAAAAATGCCAAACGACAATTACCTGATAAACGAAAAATGCCGTTCACAGTCGGTTTCAAAATTTAAAAAAGGAGAGACAATTCTCTCTACTCTCGATGACACCGGACGAATCGGAGTATTGCAATCGGGCGAGGCGCACGTTGTACAGGTGGATTCAAACGGCAACCAAAGCATCCTCGAATTTCTTGCAAGCGGAGACAGCTTTGGGGAATATCTTATGGGCCCGTCCGTAAAAGCCTACAATACGGTCATTGCGGACACCGACTGTGTAGTGATTTTTATCAATTTCAGAAATGTCATATTTAACTGCAAGGGGCATTGCGAAAATCATGCCGAGCTCGTAAAGACGCTCCTCCTTCTTTCTTCACACCGTGCGCAGATGCTGTCGGTGCATGTCCGCATTCTGAGTGCTCACACCACACACGACAAGCTCCTCCTGTACTTTAAAAACGAGGCTGCCCTGATGGGAAGTCACGAATTTCATGTGCCGATTTCGCTTACCCGCCTTGCGGATTATCTGGCAGTCGACAGAAGCGCAATGATGCGGGAGCTCGGTAAGCTAAAAAAAGAAGGTATAATAACCAAAACAGACTCGGGAGAATACGTATTAAATGCAGATGCGGAATAAAAGGCTTATGCCACATAAGCTTACGAAACAGTTTCACAAAATAAATATGCAATAAAAAGACGGGATTTTTTCCCGTCTTTTGTTATTTTTTCCAAATTGTTACTGTTCTCTTTTATAAAAGAAATTTTCGATTGCGGTAAGTATTTGATCCTTCGGAAGGCTCTTTAAGAGATACCCTTGCGGATGAAGCGAGAGCACGCTTTTTACGGCTTCGGGGTCGCTTCGGGATGTTAAGAAAATCACCGGGATTTTTGCCGAATGCTTTTCGGAACGCAGCATCTGCAAAAATTGTGCACCGCTGCATACAGGCATTTCGTAGTCAAGGAGTATGAGGTCCGGAACAAAAAGCTCAATCATATGAAAGGCTGCCGTTGCCGACGGACATATATTTACGATATAGTCATTTTCAAGCCATGCGGAAATAGTTCGCAAAAAAGCCGCCGAATCGTCAACAACCAGGATTTTCTTTTTTTGGGAATCAAATTTGGCATTTTCGCTTAATTTTACCATTCTTTCGCATGCCTCAAAATTGTTGATGGGGCGTGCAAACGTTGCGGCAATTATTTTTTGCGAAACGCCCTTTAAGACGTGGTCGATTTCTTCCCTGTCACCGACAAGCACGACCTTTTTGGTTCTTTCTATACAAAGGTCAAAAAGATAAGTACGTGCTTCAGAATTTTGATTAAGTGCCGCCGCATCCACAATAAACGCATAAGGAAAGCCGCGAAGAATACTCAGTTCCTTAACCGAAAGCTCACACTTATCCGTTTCCAAGCCTTTTTTTTCAAGAGTTTCTTTGAGCGAAAACATAAGAAATGTCATATTTCCGCTGTAAAGAAACATAAATCCGCCGTTGTTCATATTATCCTCGTTTCAAATATATCTTATTCTTCCACAAATTCCGTACAAATTCTGGCTACATTTTCCGCATCAAGATTTGCGACAAAGGTTTCAAGCTCCGGAAGCAATTTTTTCTTTTCTTCATCATAATCGTACTTTTTGATTTCTTCAAGTATCATATCGGCATTTTTTATGTCATAAAGAGCCATACTTGTTTTTAACTGATGAAAAAGCGGAAGTGCCGCATCCGGAATCCTGGCTTTTGGGGCGGTGTCCTCATCCTTTAAAACATATTTTTTGATATCACCCGCAAGCTTCATCCAAAAATCAATAAAATAAGGTGTGATATCCTTAATCTGGCGCGTGTCTTCGTCACGTGCCGCATATTCAAGCTTTGCCGCCACTCCCGACACCTGAAGCGCCCCAAAAAGCGCCGCAGACGATTTCATGGCATGAACCTTTATGCGGAAATTGTTTATGTTGTCCTTGTTTTCGGGATTTTCTGTTATTCCGTCATAATAACTCTTAAGCTCCGTCGCATCAGCGGCGGCAGTTAAAACAAACTGATGCATAACCCGGATTACGGCGTCTGTGCTCCCCAGGTGCCTTACGGCATAATCGTTGTCGACGCCTTCTGTCTGCGGAAGAGTAAGAGTTTCTTCCTTACTGCCCGTGCCGGAATTTCCTTTGGAATTTTCGACAGAATATCCTGCCGAATTTTCTGCCGAATTTTCCCCATCATTAACGCGCGAAATCTTTTCTTCCGGCAAAAATCTCATAAGCACTTCATTAAGCACCGAAAGCTCAACAGGCTTTGAAACAAATTCCGCAAAGCCTTTTTCTTTATATTCCTCACGGGCGCCCTGAAGCGCATTTGCCGTAAGCATTATTACGGGCGTTGTTTTATTTTTACCGGTTTGTTGAGCTTTTATGTGCTCAAACGTCTCTATTCCGTCCATTCCCGGCATCATATGATCCATAAATATCAGATCGTATTCGTTTTCGAGAGTCTTTGAAAGCGCTTCTTTTCCGGATGATGCCTTGTCGATGTTCATTCCCGTGCCCTTTAGGAGCTCCGACATCACCATTATGTTCATGGGATTGTCGTCCGTAATCAGTATATTCACACCGGGCGCAACAAATGTTGTATCATAATCGCCGTCGTCTTCAAATTCCATTTGTGTTACATCAAAATCTCCGATCGGCGTCGGATCAACAATTTTTTGATCGACGTCAAAATAAAAATCGCTTCCTTTGCCGTAGACACTCATAACCCTAAGCTCCGAATCCATAAGCTCCAAAATTCCGCGCACAAGGCTGAGCCCAAGCCCCGTACCCTCCACACGGCGGTTTCTTTGGGTGTCAAAGCGCTCATAACGCATGGAGAGTTTTTTCATGTCTTCTTCTTTTATGCCTATTCCCGTATCCTTTACAGAAACATGAAGATGTGCCGTATCGCCCGTTATCTCACACTTTATCGTAAGGCGAACGTTTCCTTTTTCGGTATATTTTGCGGCATTTGTCATAATATTTATTATGACTTGCCTGAGCCTTATGTCATCTCCGTAAAGCTTTTCGGGTATTTCTCCCGAAATATCCGTGATAAGAACAAGATTCTTTGCCTCAAATCTTGTTTTGGTAATATTGTAAACGTCAAAAATAAGCTGCTTTATGCTGTATTCGGCGGGCACAAGCTCCATTTTGCCCGCTTCCATCTTTGACAAATCAAGTATTCCGTTTATGAGTGACAAAAGCATGCTTCCGGCACTCTTTATTTCGCGCGCGTAATTCTTTATGTTCTTTTCTCTCGATTCGCGCAAAATCATCGTGTCAAATCCGAGCACCGCATTGATGGGAGTTCTGATTTCATGTGACATATTGGCAAGGAACGCGCTCTTTGCGCGGTTTTCGGATTCTGCCTTTTGAATACGGTTGCGGACTGTCTCCAGTTCTTTCTTTTCCTCCCCTATATCCTGTATCGTAAAAAGGACTTTTGAAACATAATCGTCTGCCCCACGCTCCATCACAAAATAACGTATGCAGTTCCAGCCGTGCATTTTGCTCTTATATTCACCGACAATGCTGTTTTTGTTCTTAAGTCTTTCGGGAATTGTCGCAATATCTCCGAATTCAAGCATAAAGTCAGTATATTCGTCTTCCGCATCAACCCGGAACATATTAAGCAGTTGCTCACGCGCGCCCATATTGTGAGGTCTGAGCTTTTCCGATTCCGGGTCCGCATAAATCGGGATCAGCTCATCTTTTTTAAGATCGATCATATAAATAATCGAATATATGTCCGACATGCACGAAATACTTGATTTTTGAAGCTCAAGCTGTTTTTTTGCATTTTTGTATGTAATATAAATACTTTGACAAACCACAAGCTCCGTAAAAAGCGTGAATACAAGAAATACAAAGATAAAGAAGCCCACACCCGAATTAAATGCCTTGTGAAAATTATAATCAAGCTCATAATAACTCAGATTTATTTTGTCAAGGTAATAAAAGATCATTCCGATCGTAACATTCTCGCCGCTTTCAATGGTCACTTCTTTGTATTTTTCGCTCGGATAATAAATTATATAGTCACCCGAATAAAGCGGAATAAGCAAATCTCCGTCATAAAGATATTCAACCTCCAGATCGTCAAGATTGTAATTCTGGAGATTGATCCGCTGTACAACTTCCTTATCCGTCCAGAGTGCCTGGTGAATTTCAACCTCACCGTTCCACGCCTGATTTATGAGGCAGAAATTTTCGATATTTATGCGAAGAGTCCACGATGTCACGGGCTCAGAACCGTTGTTGTAGAGTGTTCCGTCAACAGTCGTACCCGTCAGGTTGACCTTGGAATAATAAAGGGAATAATCGCGCTTCAGCCACGTGCTTGTGGATTCACCGCGCTCCCCAAGGTTAAGATATACCGAATGTGACTTGTCCGCCCCCTTTGCGGCATGCACGGTCGAGTTGACCTTCCTTATATAGGCAAAATGAATCACAAATGCCGCTGCCGCCGCAATCGCGGTTATGATTATGCAGATTTTAAATTTTTTGAATTTTACTTCCATATGCTCACTCCAAAGGCTTACAAAGATCTGTTCATTTACCTCTCTCATCATACCACACCAAGGCAAAAAACTACATTTTTATTTAAAAAAATTTGTTGGATTTGTCATTTTGCCGATTAGAGGCTAACCTGTAACAGCAAAAAAGCTCCCCAAGAAATTCTTAGGGAGCCTTTGCCTTTACGCTTTATCCATATTTTTTTATCAATTTAATATGACTTGTTCAAAATTCCGTCCGTCACAAATTTTGCTCTCGGATAAAACCTTCCGGTATATACAATTCCGGTTTTTTCAAAATAAATCTTATATGCCACTGAATTAATATAGATTTCTTTGTCGTCCGCACCGATAACAAATTCCGATTCGTCATAATCAAATTCTATCCGGGCATCATATTCTTCAAGTGTGTCTTCCTTGAGCGTTATAATTTCACGCTCGCCGGCAAATCCTTGACCGTCCGCGTCAAACCAAGTCTCAAAGTTTTGGCATATCGAATAAATTGCGCATTCTTTGGTATTTCCTTCTATTGCGCCGCCCTTTTCCCAGAGAGCAATCGGATATTCATTGCCTTTTTCATCGGTCTTTACCGCTTCAATAACCTTGCCGTCTTTGACTGTGAGCTTGTTGTATGACACGTTTTGGAGGGCAGTCACATCATCATTAACCGAAAATTCACCGTATGCGATCTGCGTAATCGAAAGGTCATCTTCAACCAGATATGCTGTCACCGTATAATTTCCCGTCATCACAGCATCCTCATAATCCACATACCGCGTCGTATCCGTAATATGTGTCAAATCCCGAGAATCATCAAAGGTGTCAAAGAAGAAGTCACTTTTTTGCGTCACCTGTCGCCATACGCCGCGAACCGGGTTCGAGCAAATATATGTTTTGACCAGAGCATCTGTATACAAAAGCTCGGGTTTGCGTAAGTAATTGTTGCTATACTTATTAACATCATAATATTCATATCCGTCGGATGTAGTAGTCTTTTTGCAGGAACGATATTGATTCTTAATATTGGCACAGTATTCCATCCAGTCATCACTGGGCTCTGTGAGGTCAGTTTCATATACAATTGCTTTCTGATTTACGGTCTTTTCGGTGCCGTCCGGAAAAATCAGTTTTATACTTTCTAATTGTTTGGGCACACTTTGATCCCACACAGGTTCAATCTTTGTACCTGTAGGGATAGTGCCGTCTGCGGAGGTATCATATTTTACCGTAATAACGTTATCGGGATAAACTCCCCGCTCATAAACGCTTTTCTTAATCTCCTGATATACGGCAAAGTACTTTCCCGGTTCCGTAATATTCAGTTTGCGGTTTACATAATATTCACTGAGTCCTCTATTGCCTTGAACTACATATATACGCCCGTCCTCGATATCAGAAGGGTCGTCCGGCATCTCTTCCTGATTTGACATGCTTTTAAATATTTCGCCAAAGGGCTTAATTTCACCTGCCATGTCTTTTGTCACGGGATTGCCGTTTTCGTCGCTTATAACAGCAATAATTGTTTCACCTTCAACATCTCCGGGGCCGGTATAAAGCTCTTTAACTGTAGCGCTAATGTCATCCTGACTTGCATCGCTCGCAACTATATAATCATTTCTTTTATACAAAAATCCGTCATAGGTTGTAATAATTCCGATATATGTGCCGTACGTATCGTTATAATCCCTGCACCAAAGGGAACAGTTATTAACATTTTTTGTTTTGGTTACGATCTCATATCCCTTTTCTGCCGTCTCTGTGTCGACCAAGGCCGCTTCAACCGTAAATCTCGCACATACTTCCTTGTTTTTGTTGACCCTGATAACATATTCTATGGGAGAAACGGTTGGTTTGTCGTCATTTACCCACGAATAATAAACCGTAATCGTACCCTTTTTGGTTATCAAATCATAATCGTCATTATAATAGCTGATTCCGTAGTTTGTATCACCTTTTTCAAAGTCGTCCTCGTCAAGATTTGCCGTAATTTCCTTTTCGCTTCCGTTTACAACGGCATAAATCGTGATATCTGATTCACAGTACGGTTCACCAAACTGATCGGTAATCGCATATTCGATTGTGGAATATTGTCCGCCCTCGGCCTTATACTGAGAATTTATCGCACCGCTCAAAGTATCGACAGAAAGCTCAATATTGTCCGCATAACGCGCAGCCGTTACTTCAATCTCGATCACTCCGTAAATCGTATCCGTCGCACGTGTGTCTCCCGAGCCCTTGGTTGTTTTTTCGTAAAGACAAATTTTTTCTGTGCCTTCACTTAATGCCACAACGGTATTGGTTAATGAATCCACCGACAAAACATTTTTGCTATCGTCTTCCTTTGCAAGATAAAATGTGCGGTCGGAATTAAGGACGCTGATCGAATTGTATACATACGAAACCGATTTGTTCTGGGCACTTGTATAAAGTTTTCCGTCCGATCCCTCAAAATAATAGGCGATTTTCCTCTTGTCTCCGACATTCATCGTGGCGGTATAGGAGCAGTCGTCCTTATATTCTATTTTTTTGCCCGTTTGGTCGGTAATCACCATCTGCTTTACAAACGTACCGAGGTCCGGCATCACATAATCCTCCGTCGTAACGACAATCGGATCCGTAATCGTGCGTGTGATTCCAAAGCTGTCTGTAAATGTATATGAGGCCGTCACATAGCATACGCCGTTCTGCCTTGAAAATGTGATTCTGCCGTCACTCGAAAAGCTTGTTACACCGTAGTTTTTGTCCTTGTCCGTCGAAAATTTGATTTTTGACGCATCGGCGTTTAAAATAATACCGTCGGCATCATAAACCGTACATACGGGAGTAACCACAGCGCGTCCCAAAGAATTCCCAAGGATATCCTTGTCCTTTGACGTGCCTATATATGCTGCGGGATAAGCGGCAACGATTTCCGCAGGATCGCCCACATGCATGTCGACAATATATTCCCTGCCGTTTACCGTGATACGATAGTCAACGTTGTTTGTGAGCCTTGAAACAATGACCGTATTGTCTTTTACCTCGGAGTCATAAACCGCCTTGATAAAAAAATCACCCTTTATGTCGTTTCTTTTGATGATATGAACCGCAATCACGGCATTTTTGGCTTCTGCCTTACTTGAAAAGGTCACCGTAACCGCATTAAAAGCCGTCTGTCTGACAGTTACGCCCGAGTCCGCGGCTGTATCCGAATCGGCAGCCTTTTCGGATATGCTCTGTTCCTCACTGTTTGTTATTCCGGAATTCGGATTCGGCGAAATAAGCAAGCCGTCCGCTTTTACTTTTGTGCCCGGCAGCATCGCAACAATTAATGCAAATGCGAGCACTTTTTTAAATATCCCAGTTTTCTTCATATTTCCTCCTGAATTATTTTAAAATAAAAACCTGCTTCATAATATTGTACCACCCCCCCCACACTTTTTTCAAGTGTTTCTTTAAATCAACAAAGTGCAAGGGTACACTTCTTTTACTTTTTTTATTAGAACAAAATTTCGCATACAAAACGCGGAGCCTGCCGCACATACGGCATACCCCGCGTTCTGTTATGACAAAAGCATATCAATTATGCTTTTTATTTAAATTCCTTAAATTCTATTCCGTCCTTTTTGACTGCCGTATAGGCGGGCGAACCGTATTTAACATACAATTGCAAATTGTCGGCATTTACAAACGCATTTTGTCCCATTATCCAGATATTGTCCGTAAGACGAATCTTCAGGTTGTGTGCGTTCAAAAAGGCATACGGCTCGATCTCCGTAACTTCATTTAAATCAAGCGAATATTCCGTTTCAAAATATACGCCCTCAAATGCGTTTTCGCCGATAAAGTTCATAGTGTCGCCAAACGTAACATTCTTGATATGTGCGCCGGACAAAGGTCCCATCTCGTTCTGGTTTACTTCGTCCTCGTCGATGTCAAAAGGATAATCAAGGACAAGATTGTTTATCGTGCGGCCATAAAAAGCTCCCGCTCCGAGCATAAAGGAGCTTAAATCAAGCTCGTCAAAAACAAGACTTGTGCAATCCTTGAACACATAGCTTTCAATCGTCTTCATAAATTTGGAGAATGTGATTTCGCGAAGACCGGTAAAGCCGGTCAAACAACCCGTAACAAGCGTATCGACGCGGCAATATTCATCAAATTCGATCGAGCGCAGCTTGAATGCATATGTTCCCGGGTCAAGGTCGCGTGTTCCGTAAAAATAAGAATATGTACTCGGAATCACAAGTTTGACATAAGGTCCCTTGTATATGAGGATATTGTCAAGCCTGTAATTTCCGCTATGCTTTAGGTTGACATATCCGCTTATGCGAATGCTCATGTCGCTTCTTTCGGGGAAAACAATTTCGACATAATTATCCCAATTGTATTTAAGGATCTTGTCCCAGCCCGTAGTCGTAAATCCCGTAACAAAGCAAAGGCTCTTTCCGTTAACATTCATCATTTTGTAGGAGCAATCCTCGCTCTCAAGCTCTATTGTGACATTGGGAGACTCGAGCTCCGCACCCGCATATACCGGTAACGGAGTGGGTGTGGGGGACGGCGTGCTTGTCATAGTCGGAGCCGGCGTTGCCGTGGGTGTGGGTGTCATAGTCGCCGTAGGTGTGGGCGTAGCCGTAGGTGTTGCCGTAGGTGTCGCCGTAGGGGTAGGCGTGGATGTCGGCGTTGCCGTAGGAGTAGGTGTCACGGTCGGCGCGGGCGTCTCTGTAGGTGTCACGGTCGGCGCAGGCGTCTCCGTCGGTGTCACGGTCGGCGCGGGCGTCTCTGTAGGTGTCACGGTCGGTGCAGGCGTCTCCGTCGGTGTCACGGTCGGCGCAGGCGTCTCTGTAGGCACAGGCGTCACGGTATCTCCCGTCCCCGGCGTCACGTTTGCCGTTCCCGCCTTTGTGGGTATCGGAGCCTCCGTCAGTTCAACCCCCGTGGTCGGCGTCATACCGGAATTGTTCCCTTTATTTGCATTTATGCAAATTATCACAACAACAATCACAACAATCACAACAAGCGCTGCAATGCCGCCCATAATGCCGATTAATTTTTTGTCGGGCTTTTTTCCCTGCTCTTTCTTAAAAAAGTTCTTCATTAAAATATGTTACCTTTCATATGCGGCTGTCACCGCAAGTATATAGAGTTTGTTCACAAATCTAAGGATATTACAGCAATATTGTGTCAGATTTATGAAAATTTTATGCGTTGAACATTATTTTTTCGGAATCAAACGCACGTGTCACTCCGTACGTAATAATACCGGCAAATATAATATTTCCGATTAGCGTAAGCATAAACTGAACCACGGTCAAAGTGTTTATCATGATATTTTGAATTGCGATTGCCGTTCCGAAAACCGGTATCAAAAACATGGCATTGCCGGGCTCAAAGTTCCCCGTAAACATTGTCACCATGGCCGCCATCATTATCACAATATAAAGCGGCGAAACAAGCGACGATGCCGTTTTTACGTCTTTTGCAAAAACAGAAAGAATCGTAATCATCGCAACACAAAGATAAGCAAGCGTAACAAGGCACAAAACAATTTCGATAATCTGTATGAACGAAAAATCGATTGTTATGTTCTCTTCAGTTCCGAATACCATTCCGTTCGACATAAAAGGCATTCCGAGCGCCATCGAAACCGCATAAACAAGTGACGAGAGCATGGAAAGAAGCGTAAGCGCGGTTATTTTTCCCGTTGCAATCATCGATCTTTCGGCGGGTGTCATAAGGAGGCTTGCAAGCGTGCCGCGTTCCTTTTCGCCCGCGATCGCATCCACCACAAGTCCCATGGCGCTGGAAAATACAAGGATTATGATAATATACGGAATAAACATCGCAAGTGCTTTTCCCTTTGCCTCATCCTCATCGACAATCACCTCGTCGTCCGTTTCAAACACGGTAAGAAACTCCGCTCCGCCGATTCTTTGGGCAATCACGCTGTCACGGTACGGCTCAAGGACATATGCCTCAAAAACCGAATAAGCCTGGGTAGAATAGTCCTTTGCGCTGTTATACTTAATCTTTATGCCAGGAATCTCCGATGTCAAACCATAGTCCCCGATTTTTTTGTCAAAATCCTTATCAAAAACAACATACAAATCGGCATCACCGTTTAGGATATCATTTTTGATATTTTCTGTTCCGTCCGCATCCTCGGAAACATATGTAATATCCGAAAGCTTGTCGTAGCCGGTTAAGGAAATCATTTGTTTGATATTTTGGGGAACGTTTTCGATATAAACAACCGAAACATGCTCTTCTATGTCACGCATCATTGCGCTTGCCACAACGCCGATAATTCCATATACCGCAATCATAATCACAACCGGGAGAACAAAGAGCGAAAAAATCATTTTTTTGTCCTTAAAAATACGGGCAAATTCTTTTTTTACGATATATTTTACCGTGTTCATCTTGCTTCCTCCCTGTGATTTTCTTTGTATAACACAAAAAAGGCATCTTCAAGGTCACGTGCGCCGACGGCTCTTATAATATCAGAAACCGTTCCTTCCGTCACAAGCCTTCCGTCAACAATAATTCCGATTTTATCGCAAAGCTTCTCCGCCTCGGACATGATATGGGTCGAAACAACAATCGTTTTGCCGTCCGCTTTGAGCTTAAGCAAAAAATCCGTAACGCTTTTTGCGGTAATTACGTCAAGTCCGCTTGTGGGCTCGTCAAAAATAACCACATCCGGATCGTGCACAAGGCTCACCGCAATTGCGGCCTTTTGCTTCATGCCGGTTGACAGCTCTTCCACCTTTTTGTTTTCAAATTCGTCTATTCCGAAATAAGAAAAAAGCTCATTCCTTCTTTTTTCAATCATATCGTCCGTAAGATTGTGCAAATGTCCAAAAAATTCAAACAGATACTTTGGCGTAAAAAAAGGATCCGGCTTTATCTCGTTTGTGAGAAGACACATTTTTTTACGCACCCGGCTGCCGTTTTTTGTGGTATCGATGCCGCACACCTTTATGCTTCCGTCTGTCGGCTTCAAAAGTGTCGCAATGCATCTCAGCGTCGTGGTTTTGCCTGCGCCGTTCGGCCCGAGGAGCCCGTAAATCTCCCCCGAAGCCGCCTTAAACGAAACATTGTCTACGGCTTGCTTTATTGTTTCTTTTGTTTTTAATTTTTGGCATTCGGCTTTTGAAAGCTTATAGACCTTTGACAAATTGTTTACTTCTATCATATTGCCTCCCATAAATTATTTTGATTGTAATCTTATTCCTTAAAGCGATTCCCATTCGGAGGTATTTAAAAAAATTTCTTTTTTTTCACTTTGCATCCTTACATACGAAAAAAATTCCTCTTCGTTTCCTTTAAACCCATCATAATATTTTTTTGCAAGAAATCCGTCCGAATAAACCTTGCGTATCGCTTCTTTGTTTAGAGTAACGCTTGATGCCGGGTCCTCGGTTTTTTTGACAAATGCGTTAACCCTCGCGTCAACCGTCAAAAGCTCATCGGTCGTGAGATATACGTTTTCGCAATTTGCAGTTTCCGATATAAGCTTAACCATAATCACATATTCAAGGATTTTTTCTTTTAGGAGATCACGGATCGTCTTGTCTATGGCATAGTTATATTCCAAAATCCCTTCACCGAAGCATTGCACATAGTCTCTTTCCGCCGCATAAAGATATACCTCAAGCTCATCCGTTGACACGGGAGCACCCGAAATATTTATCATCGTGCCTTTTAATAAATTGTTGTCCGCTTTAAGCTCACAATTATTACCGAAAATTGTTATATTTGCAACAACTAAATTGTCGAATGTATTTTTTTGGTTATTTTTTGTGTCTCCCGCTGGTTTTGACAGTCTACCGCAAGCCGACGCAGAAAGAAGGATAAATATAACAAACACCGACATGATTTTTTGCTTTAAAATTTTTTTCTTTGTCATTTTTTTACAATTCCCTCAAGATCCGTCAAAAAGCTTTTCAGCTTTTCTGTGGGAAGCGGATGCTTTGCATGTCCGTGCGCAATGCCCTCCTTTATCGTAAGCACAATATAATTTTCTGTGCCGAGCATAAGCCTTGCTTCCGTGTGATTTTTAAAAAATTCGTCGATCAGCTCGCGCTTAAAAGCCGCATTTTGAAAAAGCGACAGCTTAAAGCGTGTTTCGTTTGCGGATGCTCCGGGGATCTGCAGCAATTTTGTCACATAGACTTTGTGGCACATTGCCTTCAAAAGCGCAACCGTAAGAAGCTCCCACACCGCATCGGGGATTTCACCGTATCTGTCCGTCATTTCGTCAACCGCATCAAGTCTGTCTTCTTCGGTCTCAATCATTGCAATACGCTTATACATATCAAGCTTTTCGGCTTCGTTTTTGATATAAGTGTCCGGAATGTAGGCATTAATGGGCAATTTTATCACGGTTTCAAAATCCGCCCCGATCACTTCTTCGCCCTTTGCCGTTCTGATGGCACTCTCAAGCATCCTGCAGTAAAGCTCGTATCCGACCGTTTCCATGTGGCCGCTCTGCTCCGCTCCGAGCACGCTTCCGGCGCCTCTTATTTCAAGATCTCGCATGGCAATTTTGAATCCCGAACCGAGCTCCGTATATTCCCTGATTGCCGTAAGACGCTTTTCTGCCACTTCCCTTAGCACCTGCCCCCGCCTGTACATAAGAAAGGCATATGCCGTGCGTGCAGACCTCCCGACACGTCCGCGCAACTGATAAAGCTGGGCAAGTCCCATTTTGTCGGCATCGTCGATTATGATTGTATTCACGTTTGATATGTCAAGCCCCGTTTCGATAATGGTTGTCGACACAAGCACATCTATTTCACCGCTTATAAATTCATACATTATTTTTTCGAGTTCACGCTCACTCATTTGCCCGTGGGCAAAACGCACCGTGACATCGAGGCACAGAGACGCAACGAGTGCCGCTTTTTCTTCTATTCCGTTCACACGGTTATAGACATAATATACCTGCCCGCCCCTTGCCGTTTCACGGTTTATCGCTTCCCTTATTATTTCGTCGTTGTGCTCCATAACAAAGGTCTGGATGGGCAGGCGGTCTATCGGCGCCTCATTTAAAACAGACATATCCCTTATCCCCGAAAGACTCATATGAAGCGTCCTGGGGATAGGCGTGGCGCTGAGCGTCAGAACGTCTACGTCCTTTTTCAGTTCCTTTATTTTTTCTTTGTGGGTGACGCCAAAGCGCTGCTCCTCGTCAACTATCAAAAGCCCCAAATCCTTAAAAAAAACATCCTTTGACAATATTCTGTGTGTCCCGATAAGAATGTCCGCACTGCCGTTTTTTAAGTCGGCAAGCGTTGCTTTTTGTTCTGAGGGTGTTCTGAATCTCGAGAGTAATTCAACCTTCACGGGATAAGCCGAAAGCCTTGCAGAAAACGTATTGTAATGCTGCTCGGCAAGAATTGTCGTAGGCACAAGCACCGCCACCTGTTTGCCGTCCTGAACCGCCTTAAAAGCCGCACGAATCGCAATTTCCGTTTTTCCGAAGCCGACATCTCCGCAAATCAGACGATCCATTATTTTGGTGCTTTCCATATCACGTTTTGTATCTTCGATGGCCTTTAGCTGGTCATCCGTCTCGGTATACGGAAACATCTCTTCAAATTCCGTCTGCCAGACGGTATCCTGTCCGAACGCATATCCCGGTTTTTTTAGTCTCTCCGCATAAAGCGCCACAAGCTTTTCTGCCACATCCGAAACTGATTTTTGTACGCGCTCCTTTGTGCGATGCCACTCGGTCGAATTGATTTTGTTTATTTTGGGTTTTTTGTCACTGTCATGTGACGCATATTTTTCTATACATTCAAGATTTGTTGCGGGAACATATAGCTCACCGTCCCCGTATTCAATCTTTATAAAATCCGAGCACGTCCTGTCCCGGTCAAGCTTTTCTATGCCGCGGTAAATTCCGAGTCCGTTGCGCTCATGAATCACATAATCACCATACGAAAGCTCGTTTAACGACCTTACCGCATTCTTTTTTGAGAGAAGCGCTTTTGATTTTTTACGTCTTATACCCGTATTTTCGCCGATCACAAGAACAGCCGTTCTTAAGCCGGGATATTCAAAGCCTTTTTTTAGGCTCCCATAAAAAACAACCGTTTCGCCGTATGATACCATTCTCTCCCTTGTATCCGAAAAAACGGCATTTATGCCATATTCCGAAAGTTCATCGCAAATTCTCATTCCGGCGGCGCTTGACCCCGTGACTATAAGTATTTTGTATTGTCTTTTTTGATAAGAAGCGATGTCACGCGACATCATCTCGATATCCGTGCCGTAATTGTTTATCGTCTTGACATTTATTGCTATTTTTTCTTTTGCCCGAATATCCGACGCACCATACTCAAGCGTCGAAAGCGCAAGAAGCCTGCGTCTTGACGCTTTGTCAAAAATTTCTTCCGGACCTACTGTCACATCCGCCTGTGAGGGCAGTATATAGCCGTCCGCAATTCTGTGCGTCATGCTTTCGGTAAATTCGGTCATAACGGCATTTATTTTTTCAAAAATCCTTACGGGCTCGTCAAATACAATTGCATCTTCCTCTCCCAGATAATCGATAAAGCACGCATATTCGTCATAAAAGCTTGCAACAAAAGAATCGACGCTCGAATTTCCCCGCATATATTCGATATTTTCGAGTGCCTCATCCGTTGCCTTTTGAAGGCGTGCGGCAGCTTCGGGATTTTTGTTTTTGCGAAACAATTCGGTACACTTTTTGGTTTCCTTCCGTATACGGAAAAAACCTTCTTCCATTTCGTCATCCGTAAGCATAAATTCCGCTGCCGGAAAAATCGTTACCTCCCCCGCATTTTCGATCGAGCGCTGCGATTCCGAATCAAAAGTCCTTATCGAATCAATCTCGTCTCCAAAAAGCTCGATTCTGTACGGATTTGCGCCGTTCAGGGTAAAAACATCGATAATTCCGCCTCTTACCGCAAATTCACCGGGAGCGCTCACAATCGATGTTCTCAAAAAGCCGTTTGCTGAAAGTGCCCCCAAAAATTCGCTGACATCAAGAGCTTCTCCTGTCCTTACGGTCAGGATGTTTTTTTGGAGTCTGTTAATGGGAAGAATCCTATCAACAAGGGCATCGGCACTCATAACAACCGTAGCCTGTTCGCCCGACAAAAGTCTTTGCACGGCAAGCATCCTGTCACGTGTAATCGCATTCCCCTTAAGATCCGCCTGATAAAAAATAAGATCCTTTGCGGGATAAATAACGGGATTTAAGTCAAAGGTCTTAAGGTCATCGCATATTTCCTTTGCCCTTGACTCATTATAGGTAACAATCACCCGCACACGCGTGTCCTTAAACACTTCCGCAACAAAATGACACTTTTCGGAGTCCGAAACACCCGTTACCGATACGGGCGTTCTTCCTCGTTCAAGTGCCTTTTTGGTTTCTTTATATTCTGCTGAGTCCTTTAAAAGCGATAAAAATGCATTCATTCCGCATTTATCCCTGTCATTTTAATTATTCGTCTTTTTGTGATTAAACGTATTCATTGCCTTTTGAATATCGCCCGCAACAAAAAGCTCCGCCGCCAAAACGGCATTTTCGGTTGCCTCTCTTATTTTTTTTATATCATCCCCATAAAAATGCGAAAGCACATAGTCCTTCAAATCCATTTTGGAGGGCTTTGCGCCGACGCCTATTCTGATCCTCGGGAAATTTTCGCTTCCGAGATGCAAAATGATGTTTTTTATCCCGTTGTGTCCGCCGGCACTGCCGTTCTCCCGCACCCTTATAAATCCCGGATCCAGATTTATGTCGTCATATATGACACATATATCCCCGGGCGTAAGCTTAAAATAATCCATTGCGGCACGAATCGCCTCGCCGCTCAGATTCATATAGGTTTCGGGCTTCATTAAAATCACCTTTTCGCCGTGAATTATGCCCTTGCCCACACATGCCTTAAATTTTTTTTCGGAAACCAAAATTCCCGTCTTTTCGGAAAGTGCCATAATTGCACCAAATCCCACATTATGACGTGTTCCCGCATATTCTGTGCCCGGATTTCCGAGCCCCGCAATTATCTTCATTTATTTTGAATAATCCTTGTT
>CAVJHK010000012.1:0-33430 GCA_963649295.1 Lachnospiraceae bacterium
TGCCCGGATTTCCGAGCCCCGCAATTATCTTCATTTATTTTGAATAATCCTTGTTATATTCACCTTTTATTGCGCCATAGGTCACCGTTCCCTTTACGGCATCGATCCCCTTGTAATAAAGCAGCTCCGAAACCGTAACAAACTGATAATCCTGGCACGAAAGCGTAAGCATCACCTGATCAACCGCTTCGACCGACGTTTGATAGAGCGAATGGAAAAGCACAATCTGGCCGTCTGCGGCATTTTCTACCACTCTCAGATAATCCTCGGTGACAACCTTGTTATATTCGTCCTCTGTCGCCTTTTCGGGATAGATTATGCCGTTTACCCAGTCTCTTGAATCAAGAGTCCAGTTGATTACGGGGAGCGGAAGATAATTTGCGATATATTTAAGTCTGTCGCTGCCGCCCGGGAATCTGATGTAAGACGGTGCATATCCGACGGTATTGGCAAGAAGAAGGCTGTTTTTGTTGATATTTGTCCAAAATGTCTTTTTGTCGCAGTCTTCCGACGTATATGACGTTGAACTGTATGTGAGCGATGCAATCTCATGTCCCGCTGCGGCAAGCTCTCTTACGGACTTTTTGCAGCTTTCGGCGCCGTCTATGCGGCTTCCGAGCACAAAGAACGTGCATCTTGCGTCATTTTGTTCAAGCACCTCGATCAGACGCTCATCAACAGCCCAATAGGGGCCATCGTCAAACGTAATCGCAATCATCGGCTTTGTGGGATCAAGATTTGTGCGTATTGTGTTCCCGACCTTGTTTCCGTCGGTGTCATAATACATAAAGGCTTTTGCTTCGGAAAGCTTTACATCATAGGTAAATTCCTTGTGGATGACTTCGGTAAGCGTTCCGTTGGGGAAAATAAACGTAACATAATTGTCATGAATATAAAAGCTGTTGTAATCCGCGGCATTGTATGCCGTTTCGTAATTTACAAAGTCTGTGCGCGAAAATGCGGAATCTGCCTTAACCGCCGCCGTTTGCAGGCGTTCCTTGATTATTGCGAGATAGCTCTCGTTAAACATATCGGATGCCGAAAGCATCTTATAGGTTTTTGCGTCAAAGGTATATGCTTCTTTGTGAACCGTATCACCCGTGTTGCCGGTGCATGTAAAAAGAAGCGATATGTATTTCGGGAACGTATAAACAGACGTTTTTACGTTTTTGACCGAGCTGTAGCCGTTTAATACGGTATCGTTTTCGGCTGTCTTTTCGGCAAGGCTCTTTGCCGTACTGTTGATTTTTTCGGGAACCTCTGCAAGACCCGTAATATTTATTTGGGGTGCCGTGGTTAAAACAGGTGTCGGTGCGGCAGTCGGACACTCGGTGGGAACGGGTGCTTTGGTTACAGGTAACGTAACCACAGGCGTAACGGTCGGAGCTATGATTTCCGTCACAGATAACGTAGCCACAGGCGTAACGGTCGGCTTGTATTCAACGGCCCAAGTGGGTGTAACGGCTATAGTATAATCGGCTTTTGGGATCGGTGAGGCAGTAACAAGCACAACCTCGTTAGTCGGCGTCACCGGCGGATTTACATTTTCTTTGTTCTTGTCTTTGTTTGCGATATTAAGAACCAAAAGCATCGCAATTATCCCGAGAAGCAATATGACAATCGCAATCATTACAATCATCAGGTTTCTTATTTTGTAGGATCTTCCAAATTTTGGTTTGTTCATTTTTACCTCCGGGATATTTATATTTTGCGTAATCATTTGAAATAATACAACACTTTTCACGATTTAACAAGAGCCGAGGCTGAGTAAAGCCGACAAAAATCCGCTCTTCGCAAAAATTTTTGCAAAAAGCGGATTCTTTTTTTTTAAAATCATATATTTAGCGGTATTTAAGCTTTCTCAGCCAGTAATTTATCATATTCCTTTAAAATCCGGTTTTGAAGCTCGGTTCTTGTGTCGGAATTTATGGGATGGGCAATGTCTCTGTATTCGCCTTCGGCCGTCTTCCGGCTCGGCATTGCGATAAATCGTCCCTTTTCACCGTCGATTATCTTGATGTCATGCACAACAAATTCTCCGTCAATCGTAATCGACGCAATTGCCTTAAGCTTTCCTTCTTTTTCGCCCATTCTGATTCTTATATCCGTAATATTCATAACATTTCCTCCGATACGCCATAAGTTTTTTACATTTAAAAACCATTCCTCTAAATCTTATATCTTTCCCCTTTTACGATTACAACCTTCACTTCGCCGTTTTCACCGATATATGTGGAATTCGGCTTTATTGTGTCGCGGCTCTCAACGATGCAGTTTTCGATATACGAATTGTCTCCGATATAAACATCGTTAAGGATAATTGAATTTTTGATCGTAACGTTGTTGCCCACATATACCTTTTTGAAAAGCAGCGAATCCTCAACGTTTCCGTTTATGATACAGCCGCTTGCGACAAGCGAGTTTGACGTTTTGGCACCCGGATTGTATTTTGCGGGCGGATTGTCGTCAATTTTTGAATAGACATCCGGATATTCCTTAAAGAAATATCTGTAAACCTCCGGCTTTAAGAAGTCCATGTTTGTCCTGTAATAGCTTTCTGCCGTCGAAATGCTGCTCCAATAGGTGGCAAGGTCATAAGAATAAATATTCTTTACGTCCTTATATCTGATGATAATGTCGCTCACAAGATCGGTTCTGTTTTCGAGCATTGCGGTCTCGAGCAGCTCTATCAAAAGGCGCCGTCTTATTATATAAACACCTGTAGAAATCCTGTTTGTACGATTGACAAGCGGCTTTTCTTCCATTGCTGTTATCCGTCCGTCTTCATCCGTCCTTACGATTCCGAATCTCGAAACGTCGCTTCCCTCGGGAAGAACTTTGGTAACAACGGTAATGTCCGCATGCTTGTCGATGTGATATTCGAGGACCTTCCCGTAATCAAGCTTATAAATCCCGTCACCCGACGCAATTACGACATACGGCTCGTGGCTGCTCTTCAAAAATTTCATGTTTTGAGCAATCGCATCAGCCGTTCCCTGATACCAAAAGGCATTGTCCGGCGTGATTGTGGGGTTGAATACAAAGAGCCCGCCCTGTTTGCGCCCAAAATCCCACCATTTGGATGAGCTTAAATGTTCGTTTAAGGATCTTGCATTATATTGCGTGAGCACGGCAACCTTTTGAACATGTGAATTTGACATATTCGAAAGCGCAAAATCGATTGCCCTGTAGGCGCCGCCCATAGGCATTGCAGCTATTGCGCGTTTGTCGGAAAGTCCCGACATCTTTGTTGAATTGCCTCCGGCAAGTATAATTCCTATCGCTCTCAACTCAGTTCACCTGCCTTTATTATATTTTCGCCCGACGGCAAATATGCATTATTATAGTCTTCCGGCACCGTTTTTCCGCATATGGCAACATTTTTGCCGACGGAAACATTGTCGGGAATATTTGTTCCTTCTCCGAGGCACACAAGTCCGTCCGAGTAAATTGCGGGCTTCCATACGTTTTCTTTTACGTCTCCGACTCCGAGCTTCACGTTGTTTCCGATATGACAGTTTTCCGCAACGATACCTTTGTAAACCTCAGAATTTCTGCCGATATAAGTGCCTGTCATTATGATCGAATCCATAACAACGGCGCCTTCCTCGACAACCACTCCCGGCCCCAATACTGAATTAACCACACGTCCGTGGATTTCGGCGCCCTCACTTATTATTGCGCGCTCAACGCTTGCCGTATGCGAAATAAACTGGGGCGTAATTATATCCGTCTTTGTATAGATTTTCCAAAATTCTTCGTAAAGGTTAAATTTGGGAAGAATGTCGATAAGCTCCATATTGGATTCCCAATATGACAAAAGCGTCCCCACGTCCTTCCAATAGCCGTTGAATTCGTATGCAAAAATCCTGTTGCCGTTTTTGTGGCAATAAGGAATTATATGTTTTCCGAAATCGCATCCGGGCTGCTCTGACATGGTAATGAGAGCCTCGCGCAAAATTTTCCAGGAAAAAATATAAATTCCCATCGAAGCAAGGTTACTGTGCGGAACCTTAGGTTTTTCCTCAAATTCCGTAATTTTGCCGCCATCATCCGCAATAACGATTCCGAAACGGCTTGCGTCTTCAATCGGCACGGGAATTGTCGCAATCGTGACATCCGCATTGTGCTCTTTGTGAAAATCAAGCATAAGCTCGTAATCCATCTTATAAATATGGTCGCCACCCAAAATCAGCACATATTCGGGATTGTAATATTCCATATATTTAAGATTTTGGTATATGGCATTTGCCGTGCCCGTATACCATTCGGTATTTGTGCTCTTTTCGTAAGGCGGAAGTATGGAAACACCTCCGACGTTTCTGTCAAGATCCCACGGAATGCCGATTCCTATATGCGTATTAAGCTTGAGCGGCTGATACTGCGTGAGCACGCCCACCGTGTCGACTCCGGAATTAATGCAGTTACTGAGCGCAAAATCGATTATTCTGTATTTGCCCCCATATGTAACCGCAGGTTTTGCCATATTTGCCGTAAGCACCCCGAGGCGTGACCCCTGCCCTCCCGCAAGGAGCATGGCAATCATTTCTTTTTTTATCACAAGTCTCTCCTCCTGCCAAAAATGTAGTGAAAAAAATTAAAACCCCGTATACGTAAATCTTATCACAATTCGCATATATTTCAACTTTTTTGTGAATTTTGTGAGAGTTTATAATAAAAATCCGCTCAAAAAAAATCGACGGCAATTCAAAATTAATGAATCACCGCCGGACGTTTTTCTTTTATTTAATATTACTCACCTCAATAGAAACTGTTTTTACTGTATTCTGCCCATTTCAAATACATTTCTTTATAATGCTCCTTAATGTATTCCTGTATCTTATTTATTTCTCTGTCATTCAAAACTCCGCGTTTTTTTTAAATCGTGCTTCCGTCATCCTTAACAAAAAATTTAGCCGACCCCTCTTCTGTCAGTTTTTTGTCACTTGCATGGACATGCATGCACTCAACTATGCAAAAAGAAGTAAAATACAAGTAATATCCGCAAATTTTATCCTGAAAATATTTAGGCACCTTCATCCTCCATAAATTTACGATCATTATTCCAATAATCCAAAACAATACGTATTTCAATATCATTCATAGTTGTTTCCAAAACAGTCCCGTCCTCGGATATTACAAGTGCCTTCTCCGGATCGTTCAAATTAAGTATTCTGATTTGGTCGTTCTCTCTTGTAAACGCATAACCGTTTACAATCATATCCGCTCTGTCCGCAATTTCCTTAATTTTTTCCATAAGCCAGGCTCACTTTCTTAATAGGCTTCAAAAATTTTGATGCATCGATATAAAGATTTTCCAATACGGGAATCAAATCAGTATATTCCTCTTCCGATTCTTTATTATGTCGGTATTTTGCCATTACAACAAGATAACCGTTATCCCATTCCTTTATTGACGTAAATTTTTCCAAAGAATACGGGCCGCGAAAGCGTATGATTCTGTCTCCGTATTGAAACCTGATCATGTCCTTCTCGTTGCTTAAATATGCAGAATTATTACCCATTTAAATACCTCCGGTCAGATAACAAAAAGCTTTGGTTACACGGTTTATTTTTTCTTTTGCCGACTGTATATTGAAAATTACCATTCTTCCGTTTAATTGTCAACTTCTTCTCCTGTGTACCCATTTTATACCACTTTATTTTCACATGACTTTTGCCGATATTAAATTTGGAACATATACAAATTCAAGCCTGTCAAAACGAGGTCACGCATGAACATACAAAACGCATTTTCCGCCTACGGCGTCGAATCAACCGATAAACAAACATCAACAAGCAATCTGTCAGCCGCTCTCGAAAAGCTTGGGGCAAACAAATCCGCCGGCGCAAAAAGCACAAAAAAATCGGACGTCTCGGCATTTGAAACCGAATTTACCGCAAACGCGGAAAGCCTTGACTCTGCCCTTGCTTCCGACATCTATACAAAAAACGGTGAATCCGTAACATCCGAAAATGAAGATGCGGACACAAAAACAGACGCCGAAAAAAACGAAGAAAATATAAAGAGTGCCGCAAACAGAATAAGCACGGATGATATGGAAAAACTCATAAACGAAGGCTTTGACGTGTTCGGAATGACAACCGACGAGCTTATGGCAGCCGTTGACAGAATGAAGCTTCAAAAAGAAGTTTTTGAAGCCGCGCTCGAAAATCAAATAGAAGAAAAGATAGACACACGCACCGAAATCATCGAATTTGCCATAAAAGTGCTCGATTCCGATCCCAATGCGGAAAAAATCGCCGAAAAGCTTATACGAGCCGATCTTCCCGTAACCGAAGAAAACTTAAAGCGTATGTCACGTGCCCTTGAAATCGCAAAAAATGAAAAAAACGTTTCTTCCGAAACAGCGGAATATTTAATAAGAAACAACCTTGTTCCGACACTCGAAAACATCAACACCGCACGTGCCGCTGTTTCTGCGCACTCTCATCCCGAAAAAAAGCTTTCGGACACCGCATGGGCAGAGCTGCAGGGCCCCATCAGCCATCTGCTTTTTCAGGCGGGGCTCCGTCAAAGCAAGGACATAATGACCGCCGCACAGGATTTTATAAAAAAAGACATTCCCCTCACTGCCGAAAATCTGAAGGCATATTCGCAAATCACAAAAATAAAGCTTACCGACGACGAAATCCTTACACGTGCCGCAGATTCGATATCTGTGGGACAGGACCCCATGTCCGCAAATCTTTTGTCTAAAACCGCAAGCCAGGTAAGACAAATTATAAATAACAACAATAACGTAACCGATGCCGGAATCAATTATGCCGTTGCCAAAAAAGCAGCCGAAACCGGTGATTTTAATGCGGACAAAATCGAGCTCTCGCTCTCCGATCTCCACACGGCTGAAGAAGAAGTAAAGACAAATCAAACGGTTCCGCGTTATTTGGAGGAATACACTTTGTCCGGTGCCGGAAACGCCGCTCAAATAAAGGCGCGAAGGCAATTAGAGGAAGTCAAGGCAAAAATGACCTACGAAGCCGGCTATCGCCTTGCAAAGGAAGGTGTCCGCATCGATTCCGTTTCAATGAATAAGCTTATTGACAACCTCCGTATGTTAGAAAACAGATATTATTCGGATTATTTTAGGCAATCGGGCGCCGCACCCGGCTCTTATACGCAGGAAGACGTAGATCTTTTGCGCGACACAAGCACAAAATTAAAAGAAATAGAAAACATGCCGGCGACGTTAATCTATGACACAATAAACGAATATCCGGACATCACCGTAAACGGGCTTCATGCGGCGGGCACGGCAAAATACGGATATGATTTAAACAAATACAACAACACACTTGAAACGGTAATGACAGCGCCTCAGTCAAAATACGGCGATTCAATCGAAAAAGCTTTTTCAAATGTCGATTCGTTGCTCAAAAACGCAGGAATAGAAGTGACCGAAAGCGCGCGCCGCGCAACAAGGATTTTGGGATATGCCGCTGCCGAAATTACCCGTGAGAACGTAGAAAAAATTTCGGAATACGATAACTCCCTGCAAACATTGCTTAATCGCCTCCGCCCCGAAGTCACCGTAAAAATGATTCGGGAAGGCATAAATCCTTTAAACGAATCGCTTGATTCTTTAAATGAAAAAGCGCAAAAAATAATCGACGAAAATAACATTTCAAGCGAAATATCCTATTCAAATTTCCTTGTGAACCTTGACAAAAAATCATCCCTTTCATCGGAAGAAAGAGACGCATATCTTGCGATTTACAGGGCACTGCATCAGATATCGGAGTCTCGTGACCCGGCACTCGGCGCCGTTTTTAATTCGGGTGAAACCCCATCCCTTAAAAATCTTTTGACTGCCGTCCGCTCGGGACGTGTTACCGGACACGAAATACTCATAAATGACACTTTTAACAATGTTTCAAAAATATATCGTGACGTTGACAAAATAGAAAACAAAATCCGTCTCGGAATTTCAAATCAAAATTCGGTTGAAGCGGAAGCTATAAATAATTTGACCGAATCTGTCGATAATACAATCAAAGAATTATCCGAAGACTCACATTATACAGCCGAGGACTGGGTCAAAAATCTTTCGGATATAGCCGCAAACGGCTCAAACGCAACAAGGTTTTTGGAAGATTTCAACATTCTTACAAATGCCGAAAACATTGAAGCCGCAAAGAATCTGTTAAACAATGACACAACACTTTTTAGGGACTGGAAGCGTTTTAAATCCATTGCGAGCGGCGAAAAGGCGGTATTGCCGGATTTCTTATCCGCACTCACAAGTGACTCGGAAATTCAGGAAGCCTATGCAAGCTTTGCAAAAGAAACAACCGAATTCAAAAAAGAAATTCAGCACGATCCGTCACTGACAAAGCTTGACGTAAAGGCACTCAAAAAAACTGATGTCGGCATAAAGCTTATGAACCGCCTGTCAAAGCGCAAATTTTATCAGATTCCCGTAGATACGGGCAACGATATAATAAATATCAACGTCACGCTCATAAATAACGGGGATGAATCCGCACCGCAAAAAGTTTTTGCAGAAATTCCTACGGAAACGCTCGGCACAATTTCCGCCGAAGCAACGCTTACCGAAAACGACTTAAAATGCTTTATTTCGGGTGCGTCAAGAGTAGCTATCGATACACTCAAAAACAGCCGCCTAAATCTCTTTGCGGAACTTGCCGAAAACAAAATACACATAAATTCAATCTTTTACGGAACGGAAGAAGTGCAAAACGACCTATATCAATATAAGACGGACGGCGCATATAAAGACACTTCCGAAGCCGAAAACGCGCCCATGGGAACAGAAGTGCTTTACCGGATCGCACGCACGCTTGTTACACACGTAAGGCAGATTGATTCCGCCAAAGAAAACACTTACTGATACCATACTTTCTCGCAGACACCATATATGAGGTAATAACAAATGAGAATAAACCACAATATTTCGGCTCTCAAAATCAACAACATTTTAAACAAAAACAATTCGTCTCTTGAAAAAAGTCTTGAAAGATTGTCATCGGGCTACAAAATAAATTGTGCTGCCGACGATGCCGCAGGACTTGCGATTTCGGAAAAAATGAAAACTCAAATTGCGGGCTTAACTCAAGCCTCCCGCAACGCTTCCGACGGCATTTCCGTCATACAGACGGCGGAAGGCGCATTAATCGAAGTCGAGCAAATGGTTCAGCGCATGCGTGAGCTTGCCGTTGAAGCCGCAAACGGCTCTTATACGGACGATGACCGCTCGACGCTTCAGGACGAAGTAATCCAGCTAAAAGAAGAAATTAACCGTATTTCAAAGACTACGGAATTTAACACAAAAACGCTTCTTGACGGCACCGTCGACAGACGTTCCTACTCGGACAACAGTTTTGTGAAGCTTGTTTCGCTTTCCGACAGCGTGGAAGTAAAGGGCTACAGCTTTAAAGTGGATAAAGAAGCCGATCCGGCGCTCGTTATGACAAAACTCACCTCATCAACAGCTCCCCAGGACGGCAAAATCACGATAAACAATGCGGAAGTTACAATAAACTCGGGCGATACGCTTGACGAAATCCTGTCGGAGCTCACAACCGCCTGTGACAGCCTCGGTGTGAGCGTATGCTATACGGACGGCACTGCCGATTCGTCTTCCGCGTCCGGATACAAAACTGTTTCCGCATCGGATGCCGTAATCGGAAACGCATATTTGCTCTTTGTGACAAACGACTACGGATCGGACGCATCACTTTCGATAAGCTGCTCGGACGCAACCCTCGGATCTATGCTCGGACTTTCGGGAACCGAAACATCCACGGGCACAGACGCAAGAATAACGCTTGATACCGACGGCGCCAAGGGCGCAATCGCAGAAAGCACAGGAATAAATTCTGCCGACACATGCCCCGCCGGCTCAATCACATATACAATAACAAACAAAGAAACGGGACTTACGGAAACTGTCAAATATACGGTTTTGGGAACCGATGTCCAAATGAGTTATACAACGTATTCCGGAAAAACGCTTAACGGCACAGCTGCTGCCGCAGACGCATCAAACAAGGCGATAATCGATGCAATGAAGGAACTTTCCGAAACCACTGACGGCTTTGATGCACTTTCGGTAAATTATACGGAAAATGCGGGCGAAATAACGCTTGATATAACAAGTCTTTCGACCGGCAAAAATATGTCGATCGAAGTGACAGGCGATACACTCGGCTTCGGCACAGGCGCAGCTTATACCGAAGGACGCAACGCGGGCGGATTTACAAAGACGGCAACCATGACGGTTGACGGAGATTATGTGACCGTACACGACCGCGACGGCTTTGAAATGGTATTGCAAGTTTCGGGTGGTTCAATCGGACAGGACACAACGGTAACCGTGCTTGACGCAGGCCCCATGACTCTCCAGATCGGCGCATCCGAAGGACAGACAATGGAAGTACGCATTCCGTGCGTTGACACAACAACGCTCTTTATAGATTCCTCTGACATTTCCACGCAGGAAGGCGCACAAAAAGCAATCACAAGCTTCAACGACGCCGTAATCGAAATATCCTCGATTCGCGCAAAGCTCGGTGCATATCAAAACAGACTTGACCATGCAATAAATTCACTTGACACATCATCGGAAAACCTGACGGAAGCGCTCTCCCGTATCCAGGATACCGATATGGCAAGCGAAATGGCAACGTACACCCAACTCCAGGTGCTTGTTCAGGCGGCTACTTCAATGCTGTCTCAGGCAAACGAAAGGCCGCAGAATATACTCAATCTCCTGCAGTCGTGATAAATGCGCAAAACACTTTTGTAAAAAAGGCCATGTACCGATTTTGTTAAATAGACAGGGGACTTTAAATTCATGACACATGATGAAATAAAAACATACACGCTGCGGGTAAGCGAAGCAAACGCATTTGAGCTCATCGTTATTTTGTATGACATAATCCTTGATGACATAGAAAAAGCACGTGCCGCTTTTGACGATAACGACCTCATAAATTACCGAAATCACCTTCATCACGCAACACGCTTTATGAACGAGCTCATAAACAGCTTGAGCTTTAAATATGAGCTTTCTTATAACCTGATGAGCCTTTATTCCTATTGCAATTTGCGCTTTGCAAGCGCCGCTGCCGCAAGCCGTCCGAATGACCTCTTGATTATCGAGGAAATTATCGGAAAGCTTAAAGAAAGCTTCCGTACACTCGCCGTTTCCGATTCCTCCGGCCCCGTAATGCAAAACGCACAGAGCGTATATGCCGGACTTACCTACGGAAAAGGCTTTTTAAACGAAACATACATTGACGCCCGCGACTATAACCGCGGCTTTAACGCTTAACGCATACTTCTTCCAAGTGGATTGACATAAAACCCCCGAGTGTATTTTATTTGTACACTCGGGGGTTTTAAATTAGATAATTCACGCTCCATACATTTTATCTTTCGAATAAGCAAACATTTCAAAAAAATCTATTATGTCTCCGGCACTTGAAGCTGTATTCATCATAAAAACTATCAATAGCCAATCGTTTTTTATGTTAAAAATAAAATATAATACAAGTGTAAGTGAAAAAATCATAAGTGGTGCAAATTTTATTTTTCTCATTTAAGATTATTAACAAAATTGTCAGATAAAGCCGTGAAACGAAATCCAAGCGAAATCCAAACGAAATAATGTTTGACACATTTCGTTTATTTTCGTATACTCATAAAAAAAGGAGTTCCGTCATGAATTATCGTTCCTCATCTGAAATATCAAAAGAATATGGCACTTCAATCCGAAGAATCCAGCAAATGTGCAAAGAAGGTAAGATTCCGGGCGCAATAAAATCCGGACATTCCTGGCTGATTCCGGACAATACACTCAATTACAAATTAAATAAACAAAAGAAACCGCTTCCAATCGGTGTTTCTGATTTCACCGTTGCCACGACCGATTATTATTATGTCGACAAAACACTCCTGATACGCGATTTTCTTGATACAAAGCCTGTTGTATCGCTTTTTACGAGACCGCGTCGTTTCGGTAAAACATTAAACATGGACATGCTTCGCGTGTTTTTTGAAAAAACTTCGAATGACACGGCAATTTATTTTAAAGACAAAAAAATATGGAAATGCGGTCCTTCTTACACAAAGCATCAAGGCAAATATCCCGTTATATTCCTTACCTTTAAAGACATAAAATGCCAAACCTGGGAAGAAACATTCAACAAAATACGTGAAATGATTTCTTTGGAATTCATACGTCACAACGAGTTGGAAAAAAGCTCTGTCCTAAACTCTTTTGAAAAAGAACGCTATCACCGCCTCGCAAGCGAAAGTGCGGCGGAAACAGACTGTCAGATGGGGCTGCAGCTTTTATCAATGCTTCTCAATAAGCATTACAATCAAAAATGCATTATTATTATCGATGAATATGACACACCGATTCAGCAGGGTCACTCCCGCAATTTTTACCCGGAAGTTATCAATTTCATGCGAAATTTCTTTTCGGGAGGCTTAAAAGACAATCCGAACCTGGCATTCGGATTTCTTACGGGAATTTTACGTGTTGCAAAAGAAAGTATTTTCAGCGGAATGAACAATTTAAAAATCAATTCCGTTTTGGACGATTTCTGCAGCGAATATTTCGGTTTTACGGAACCTGAAGTAAAAGAAATGCTTGCTTATTACAACAAAAGCGAAAAGTTTTCGGAAGTTTGCGAATGGTATGACGGATACAAATTCGGAAACACGGAAATATTTAATCCCCGGTCGGTTATAAACTATATTTCGGACAAATGTTTTCCCAAAGCCTTTTGGCAATCGACAGGCAGCAATGAAATCATCGGAGAAATCATTTCGTCCGCAACTCCGGATATAAATGAAAACCTTTATAAGCTTCTGTCCAATGAGACCGTCACGACATACATAGACACCGGCGTCATTTATCCCGAAATACAAAACAACCCTTACAACATTTATAGCTTTTTGCTTGTGGCCGGCTACTTAAAAGTCACCGGTATTTATCCGCAAAACGACGGAAATTTCATGTGTGACGTTGCCATTCCGAATAAGGAAATTTCTTTTGTTTACGAAAAAGCAATTTTAAACAAAACAAACCAAACCGGCATTTCCGTTATGATAAATCAAGCCATATTTTCGGAGGACTCAAACAAGCTCCGGGATTTATTGGAAGACTTTATGTTAAAAAGTGTTTCATCCACGGATGTTTCAAACGAAAGCTTTTATCACGGCATGATGCTTGGATTATGTGCCGTGCTCGGAAACAAATACAAAATACGTTCAAACCGCGAATCCGGACTCGGTCGCTTTGATATTGAATTAACTCCCTTGAACCGTAATCTTCCGGGCTTCATCTTTGAATTCAAACACACCCGTGACAAAAAAGCAGACCTTTCAGCTCTCGCCGACAAAGCACTTAAGCAAATAAACGAAAAGAAATACGACACAGAGCTTCGTGCGTCAAATATTACAAGAATTATAAAAATCGGAATTGCCTTTTGCGGAAAAAACGCGGCGGTAAAACGTTAACAAACCTCCGATCCCGACGGCATATCCTTTTCGGGAGTCATAAGCGCAAGTTTTCCGTCGGGTGATTCCGCACAAAGAAGCATCCCTTCGGAAAGTACGCCCGCAAGACATGCGGGTTTAAGGTTTACAAGCACCATAACTCGCTTTCCGACCATTTCTTCCGGTGAATAATATTGCTTGATGCCGGAAACAATCTGTTTTGTTTCATTGCCGATTTTGACTGTGGAACAAAGCAGCTTCTTGGACTTTGGCACAGCCTCGCACTTAATTATTTCACCGACAGCAAATTGCAATTTTTGAAAATCGTCAACGGTAATTTCGGGCTTGTGAACAATCTCGATTTCGGGAGCCTTTGCGTCATTTGTAGTCTTATCGTTATTTTCTGAACCGTTAACGGATGCCTTATTTGAATTTTCGTTTGCACCCGCACCGGTTGAATTTTTGCTGTCGCCGGCCCCCGCTTCTTCAGGATTTTCCGCCAGATATTCCGCCTGCTGGCGAATACGGATTTCTTCCGCCTTCTTTTGGATCTCGGATGCATCAAGACGTGCAAACAGGATTTCCGGTTTTTCAGTCACAACAGTTCCCGACGGAATTAAGCCAAATTCCGAAAGCTCCGAAAAATCACGTTTTTTTGCACCGAGCTGCATAAGAATCTTATTTGCGGTATCCGGCATAAAAGGCTCAAGCATCGTTCCCGCAATCGCAATCGATTCAACAAGATTATAAAGCACGGTTTTAAGTCTTTCCGACTTATCGGGATCTTTTGCGAGCACCCACGGCGCCGTCTCGTCAATATATTTGTTGCAGCGCTTAAACACTATAAAAATCTCGTCAAGCGCATCCGCAATCTTAAAGGAATCCATCTTTTTGCATACATTTTCGTATGCTTTTGTGACAACATTCTTCAAATCGTCGTCAACCGGCTCGCAAACCATTGTATTTATTACTTCACCGCCAAAATATTTGTTTGACATGGCAACAGTGCGGTTTACAAGATTTCCGAGCGTATTTGCAAGGTCGGAATTGATTCTTTCGGTCATCAGCTCCCACGAAATCGAGCCGTCGTTTGCATAAGGCATCTCGTGAAGCACAAAATAACGAACCGCATCGGTACCGTATACATCGCACAAATCTTCGGCATAAAGGACGTTGCCCTTTGACTTGCTCATTTTTTCGCCGCTCTGAATATACCAGGGATGCGCAAATAACTGCTTATAAAGCGGCTGTCCGAGAGCCATAAGAAAAATCGGCCAGTATATCGCATGAAAACGGATTATGTCCTTACCTATGATATGGACATCCGCCGGCCACATTTTTCTGTAAAGCTCGGAATGATTGCCGTCTGCATCATAACCGATACCGGTAATATAATTTGAAAGCGCGTCAAGCCAGACATATACAACATGCTTGGGATCAAATTCAACCGGAATTCCCCACTTGAAGCTCGATCTCGAAACGCAAAGATCCTGAAGTCCGGGAAGGAGGAAATTGTTCATGATCTCGTTTTTGCGCGATTCGGGCTGAATAAAATCGGGATGCGAATTTATATAATCAATAAGACGGGGCGCATATTTGCTCATCTTAAAGAAATAGGATTCTTCCTTTGCCGGCTTTACCGGACGTCCGCAATCGGGGCATTTGCCGTCAACAAGCTGCGACTGCGTCCAGAAGGATTCGCAGGGTGTGCAATACATGCCTTCATATTCACTCTTATAAATATCTCCCTGATCATAGAAGATTTTGAACATCTTTTGAACCTGCTTAACGTGGTCCTCGTCCGTCGTCCTCATAAATTTGTCATAAGAGACATTCACTCTCTTCCAGATTTTTTTAATCTCATCGGATACCTTGTCTACGTATTCCTTCGGCTCCATGCCCTTTGCACGTGCCTTTTCCTCTATCTTTAAGCCATGCTCGTCCGTTCCCGTCTGAAAAAAGACATCATAGCCCTGAAGACGCTTGAATCTCGCAACCGAATCCGCCATAATTGCTTCATATGTATTTCCTATATGCGGTTTTGCGGATGCATACGCAATGGCCGTTGTGATATAATAGCTCTTTTTGTCCATAAAAAGGTCTCCATTTCTGTTCTTTTTGTAAGTACCGCAAATTATACACCCATAAACTTTTCTTTTCAAGCGCGAGTTGGGGATACAGAGCAGGGTGCATCGATTAAATTTCTTATTTTACGAAACTCTACGAAACTTTCACTTGATAAATCATACTTATTCTGATAATCTCTTTAATACTGAATTAAAGCAAATTTCCCGCAAATAATTATTGATATGATTAAGCAATCAGCAGGATGACGACTGTTTTTACGTCTCCGGAGGACAAAAATGATTACAATAAAAGATGTGGCTTCCCGGCTCGGCCTTGCCGTAAGCACCGTTTCAAAAGGGCTTAACGGGGCCGAAGACATTTCCGCGGAAACAAGACAGCTGGTACTTGACACCGCCGTCGAAATGGGATATTCCCTCAAAAAAATAAAAAGAACCGAAACAGCCAAAGTCTGTATTTTTGTCGAAAGCAGAAATATGGAATTTGAAACGATAGAGCAATTCGGCTATGATATTATAAACGGCTTCAAGCAGGCGGCCGTTATTCGCGGCTGGGATGTGCACGTGGAGCCGTCTGAGCTCAATTTCAGAACACTCGAAAAATACGACAGCTATATGCTTAAAAACGGCTATGCAGGCGCATTTTTGCTCGGATTCACCCTGCACGACGACTGGATAAAGCAGCTCCAAAAAACCACCGTCCCGACGGTATTACTTGACAACTTTATCGAAAACAACTCCCACGTGGGCTATGTGGGCACCGATTCCGGCGAAGGCATTCTTGAAGCCGTGAGCCACCTCTATTCTCTCGGCCACAAAAAAATCGCTTTTTTAAACGGCGCCAAAAATTCAATGGTATCCGAAGAAAGACTCCTTGCGTTCCGCCGTGCAACGGAAGCGGTGGGACTTAAAGCATATGAAGAGCTTATTGCTTATGGTTATTATGTTCCCGATTGTGCCAAATCATATGTAAAGGGATTTTTGGATAACGGCGCAACCGCCATAATCTGCGCGAGCGACCTGATCGCGTCCGGTGTCATAAACGAGCTTGCGCGTCTCAACAAGCGCGTTCCCGCAGATGTTTCCGTTGTCGGCTTCGACGATCTTCCGATTGCCGAGGAGCTTAAGCCCCGCCTCACCACTGTCCGCCAGGACCGCAAAAATCTGGGAAAAAGCGCTGCTCTCATGCTTGACGGCCTAATAAGAGGTGTGCCGATGTCAAAACTGCTCCTCAGAGCAGAGCTTATCACGCGTGATTCAACGGGAAAAATATAAACCGGCATTGCAAATTAAGCCCCCGTATTGTTACGGGGGCTTTTATTTTAAATACAGATTTTTGATTTTACCTATTCTTACTTAAACGGATTTTCTGTCTTATAAAGCATTCCTGCGGGTCTGTTAAAGCCGATTTCGTCAACATCCACACCGATCATCTTGAATACTTCAAAAAGTGTCTTTCCGTAATGTCCAAAAGCAACGGCGCCGTGGTGAGGGAAGTTCTTTTGGATAAGAACGTGACGATAAAATCTTCCCATTTCCTTTATTGCAAATACACCGATTCCGCCAAACGATCTGGGATCAACGGGAAGAATCTCACCTTCTGCGACATAAGCGCGAAGAATATTGTCAGCCGTCGACTGCAAACGATAAAACGTGATTTTGCCGGGAGCAATATTTCCTTCGATTGTTCCGTTTGTAACTTCCTTCGGAAGGGAACGTGCCATAATCTTCTGGTTTCTCATTTCATATGACGCAAGCTTCTTTGAGCAAGTGTTTCCGCAATGGAATCCCATAAATGTATCCGTAAGCGTATAGTCAAATTCGCCCTTAATCGACTGCTCATACATATCCTTCGGAACAGAATTGTTGATATCAAGAAGCGTAACAATGTCATCGCTTACGCATGTTCCGATATATTCCGAAAGAACACCGTAAATATCAACCTCGCACGATACAGGAATTCCCATTCCCGTAAGGCGGCTGTTTACATAGCAGGGAACAAAGCCGAACTGTGTCTGGAATGCCGGCCAGCATTTGCCCGCAATCGCAACATATTTGCGATATCCTTTGTGTGCTTCAACCCAGTCAAGAAGCGTAAGCTCGTATTGGGCAAGGCGGGGGAGGATTTCGGGCAATTTGTTGCCATCCTTTAATTCGTCCTCCATCTCCTTAACCTTTGCCGGGATACGGGGATCGTTTTCATGCTTATTGAAGCTCTCAAAAAGATCGAGCTCCGAATTTTCTTCTATCTCGACACCGAGATTATAAAGCTGCTGAACGGGAGCGTTGCATGCAAGGAAGTTTAACGGTCTCGGACCGAACGATATAATCTTTAGGTCTGAAAGTGCAATAACGGCACGTGCAATGGGCACAAATTCATTTATCATCTTTGCGGCATCTTCGGCATCACCGACCGGATATTCGGGAATATAAACCTTGTTTACCGAACGAAGCTTAAGATTGTAGGACGCATTCAGCATTCCGCAATATGCGTCTCCTCTGCCGTCAAGAAGATCCTGTTGAGAATCCTCCGCTGCCGCAACAAACATTTTGGGTCCGTCAAAGTGCTTTGCAAGAAGCGTTTCCGAAATTTCGGGGCCGAAGTTGCCGAGATATACGCACAATGCGTTGCAGCCGGCTTTCTTTATATCGTCGAGAGCCTCAACCATTTGGATTTCGCTTTCAACGATGCAAATCGGGCATTCATAAATATCCGACTCGTCATAGTAATTTTTGTAAGCCTCTGCAAGAGCCTTTCTTCTGTTCACCGCAAGACTCTCGGGAAAGCAGTCACGTGAAACGGCAACAATACCGATTTTCACCTTTGGGATGTTGTTCATCATTGAGATTTCCTCCTAAAAATTAAATTTATTGTTTAATTTAAAGATAATCCGTTAGAGAAGATTTTATAACATAAATCCCGCAAAATCCACTAAAATATTATTTTTTAAATTTTCGACGACAACATTTTTGAGCTTTTATTTTTTGTATGGTTTTATATTTGACAACAAAGAGGAAATTGCCCTTGACATGGGCAGAATTATTTACAACGAAAATCTCTCTTTCGGTGCTTGAGCACTTACGTGAAAGTCTTACACTTTTTCCTGCCGATTATTACGACATTTACCTGTTTTCAAAATCCGGTTTTGCGGACGATATCCTCGCACTTAACGATCCGCTTGTACATCTTGTTTCGGCAGAAGATATGGTAAACTACCAATAATTCATTACCATTTTTTTATTTTCAGCGGACACGCGGCATTTTTGCCCGCTGCCCTTATTTCGACATAACATCCGCATACAAGGCATGTGCCGGACAAGAGTTCCCTGCACTCCGCACAAATTTTAAGGCGGCGCTCATATTCTGCGTCGCCCGCTTTTTGGGCGACAGGAATTTTATCCACATATTCCTTTACGGATTTGTACATATCCGCATCCGCCATATCGCGAAGAAGACATTTTTTGCAAACTTGAACGGAAGCGTCTTTTACCTGATCTTCCTTCATCAGATTTTTACCCCGTTTATCGCGCGGATGTTTTTTTCGACCTGCACTCTCGGCAGCATCACCATATGTCCGCAGCCCGTGCATTTTATTCTGAAATCAGCACCGACACGCAAAACCTCCCATACGTTGCTCCCGCATGGGTGGTTTTTTTTGAGTGTCAGTTTGTCATTTAAATTAATGTTCATTTGTTGTCCACGGTCACTTTTTTGAGTTTCCAAAGCTCGGTTGCGTATTCCTCAATCGTTCTGTCTGAAGAAAACTTTCCGCTTGACGCAATATTTATGAGTGTTGCTCTCATAAACGCTTTTCTGTCCCTATAAAGCGTATCGATCTTCTTTTGTGCTTCCGCATATGACGAAAAATCCTTAAGGATAAAATATTCATCGCGTGTAAGAAGCATATCATAAAGCTCACGGAAAATGTTATTGTCCTCTTCCGTATATGTGCCGTCCACAAGGCTGTCAACAACTCTGTGAATTCTTGCGTCGTTATTGTAAATTTCACGGGGATTATACGTTCCGTTATGTTCGTATTCGATTACTTCCTTTGCGGAAAGTCCAAAAATAACTTCATTTTCCGCTCCGGCTTCCTCAACGATTTCAACGTTTGCGCCGTCCATCGTTCCGAGAGTAATCGCACCGTTTAACATAAATTTCATGTTGCCCGTGCCCGACGCTTCCTTTGAAGCCGTCGAAATCTGTTCCGAAATGTCACTTGCCGCAAAAATCATTTCGGCATTCGACACACGATAGTTTTCTATAAATACAACCTTTATTCTGCCCTTAACGCACGGATCGTTGTTTACAACCTCCGCAACGCTTGTGATAAGCTTTATTATCGCCTTTGCGCGTCTGTATCCCGCCGACGCCTTTGCACCAAAAATAAAAGTACGGGGATAAATATCAATGGTCGGATCCGCAATTATCTCATTATAAAGGTACATGACATGCAAAATGTTTAGGAGCTGCCTCTTGTATTCATGAAGACGCTTTACCTGGACATCAAAAATCGAATCCGTGTCAACGTCTATGTTGTTGTGCTCCTTTATATATTTTGCAAGTCGTTTTTTGTTTGCCTGTTTTACTTCAAAAAGCGAAATCAGATCCTCATCGCTGTCCGCATATTTTATGAGCTTCTTCATCTCGGTGAGATCCGTTATCCACTTGTCGCCGATGCGTTCAGTTACCCATGCCGCAAGTAAAGGATTTCCGTGAAGCAAAAATCTTCTTTGCGTGATTCCGTTTGTCTTGTTGTTGAATTTCTCCGGCCAAAGCTCATAAAAATCCTTTAGCTGTTCATGCATAAGAATTTCGGTATGAAGCCTTGCAACACCGTTTACGGAATATCCTGCGCAGATTGCAAGATTTGCCATTCTCACCTGTCCGTCGTACAAAATTGCCATTTTGCGGATTTTTTCTTCGTTTCCGGGATACTTTTCGTTTATCTCGGCGTTGAAACGGCGGTTGATTTCTTCCACAATTTGATAAATTCTCGGAAGAAGCCTTGAAAAAAGATCAATCGGCCATTTTTCGAGAGCTTCGCTCATTATCGTATGGTTTGTATATGCCGTACATTTTGTGACCACATCCCATGCCTCATCCCATGTGAGATAATATTCGTCAAGCAAAATTCTCATAAGCTCCGGAACCGTCACGGTCGGATGCGTATCGTTAAGCTGGAAGCATACCTTTTCGGGCAAATGCCTTATATCGTCATGCTTTTCCATATATTTTTTTACGGCTCTCTGAACGGATGCCGAAACAAAGAAATATTGCTGCTTTAATCTGAGCTCCTTGCCTGCATAATGATTGTCATTCGGATAAAGCACTTCCGTAATCGTACGCGCAAGATTTTCCTGTTCAACGGCACGCTGATAATCACCCTTGTCAAAAGAATCAAGGTTAAAATCGTTTATCGCTTCCGCATCCCAGATACGAAGCGTGTTTACGATCCCGTTGTTGTAGCCCACAATCGGCATATCATAAGGCACTGCATGCACAGACAGACAGTTTTCCCGGATAAAATGATCCCGTCCGTCGTTTCCGCGCACAACCTTTACATAACCGCCAAATTTGATTTCTTCCGTATATTCCGCTCTCTTTATCTCAAAAGGATATCCGTCTTTAAGCCAGTTGTCGGGGCGCTCAATCTGATATCCGTTTTCTATCTTCTGCTTAAACATTCCGTATTTGTAACGAATGCCGCAGCCGTATGCCGGATAACCGAGCGTCGAGAGAGAATCAAGGAAGCATGCCGCAAGCCGTCCGAGGCCGCCGTTTCCGAGCGCCGGATCAGGCTCGCAGTCTTCGATATCTTCAAGGTTGAAACCAAAATCCGAAAGAGCCTCGCGCACAACAGGCATTGCCTTCATATTGATTATATTGTTTCCGAGCGCACGTCCCATCAAAAATTCCATGGAAAGATAATAAACGATCTTTACATCTTCCTTTTCGTAGGTTTTGTGGGTGTTCATCCACATGTCGACAATATAATCCTTTAAGGCATATGACACAGCCTGGTACATCTGAGGCGCCGTTGCCTCGGAGACCTCTTTTCTGTAAAGCATCCTCAAATTGTATGCTATGGATTTTTGCAATTCTTCCTTTGTTATTTCCATTTGTTACACTCTTTCCACGTAAAGAACAACGTTTTCTCCGTTAAGGTTCCATTCCTTGCCGGGCTTTGTTTCATCGTCCGCAATAATTTCGTTTGCAAGCACAACCTTCTTTATTTCGTCCGCATTCCTCCCCGCAATATCAGAAATCTTATTATTGCCCGAAATATATACACGGATTCTGTCCATAACCTCAAAGCCCGATTCCTTACGCATTGTCTGAAGCTTTGAAATAAGCTCGCGGACAAAGCCTTCTTCGATAAGCTCGGGCGTAAGATTCGTATCCATTACGACCGTAACATATTTATCCGCCTGCGAAACGAAGCCCGGGATCTCTGCCATATCTATAAGAAGATCGTCTTTGGTAAGTTCTTCGTCCGTTCCGCCGACATTTACCGTCAAGGTGCCTTTTTCGTTTAGTTCATCCATTGCGTCATTGCCGGAAAGATTTGCAAGAACTTCCTTTAATGCATTAAGTCTTGCTCCGAAACGCTTTCCGAGAGTCTTAAGCTGAGGCTTAAACGTATAAGACGTAAACGCACGCACATCATCCGTAAATTCTGCGCTCTTCACGTTTAACTCATCCTCAATTATTTCTTTAAAGAATTCGGGAAGCTCATGCTCCGCCTTTATATACATTTTTGCGACAGGCTGACGCTGTTTGATTAACGATTCGTTTCTTACGGCACGACCGAGCACAACTATGTCAAGCACCTCGTCCATGTTCTTTTCGAGCTCGGGATCGATAAATAATTCATTGACAACCGGATAATCGCAAAGGTGAATCGACTCGGGCGCATCCTTTGATACGGTCACAACAAGATTTTGGTAAATGCTTTCCGTCATAAACGGAATCATCGGAGCCGCTGCCTTTGAAATCGTAACAAGTGCGGTATAAAGAGTCATATAAGCATTTATCTTGTCCTGCTCCATGCCCTTTGCCCAGAAGCGTTCACGCGAGCGGCGAACATACCAGTTGCTCATTTCGTCTACAAAAACTTCAAGTGCCGATGCGGCTTCGGGAATCATAAGCTTGTCAAGGCAATTGTCAACCTTCTTTACCGTTGAATTAAGCTTTGAAAGGAGCCACTTGTCCATAACGGGAAGAGTATCCGCAGAAAGTGTATATTCCGTCGGATTAAAATTATCTATATTTGCATAAAGTACAAAGAAAGCATATGTGTTCCAAAGAGTCGACAAAAATTTTCTTTGGCCTTCCACAACGATTTTGTCCGAAAAACGCTTCGGAAGCCAGGGAGCGGATGCCGTATAAAAATACCATCTGATTGCGTCTGCGCCGTACTTGTCGAGCGCCTCAAAAGGATCAACGGCGTTGCCCTTGGACTTACTCATCTTTTGGCCCTTTTCGTCCTGCACATGTCCGAGCACAATTACGCTCTCATAAGGCGACTTGTTGAAAAGAAGCGTCGATTCCGCCATAAGCGAATGGAACCATCCTCTTGTCTGGTCTACGGCTTCCGAAATAAACTGTGCCGGGAACTGCTGCTCAAACAAATCCTTGTTTTCAAAAGGATAATGATGCTCGGCAAACGGCATTGCGCCGCTGTCAAACCAGCAGTCGAGGACTTCGGGGATTCTGTGCATTGTTTTCCCGCAAACCGGGCACGGCATTGTGATTTCATCGATATAAGGTCTGTGAAGCTCTACCGTAAGCGCTTTTTCGTTACCGCTCTTTTCTTTAAGTTCCTGTCTGCTTCCGATGCACTCAAAGTGTCCGCATTCACATTCCCAAATATTTATGGGTGTTCCCCAATAACGGTTACGTGAAATTGCCCAGTCCTGAATATTTTCAAGCCAGTTTCCGAATCTTCCCTTGCCTATCGACTCGGGGATCCAGTTGACCGTGTTGTTGTTTCTTATCAAATCGTCGCGAACGGCTGTTTCCTTGATATACCAGGATTCTCTGGCATAATAAATAAGCGGTGTGTCGCATCTCCAGCAATAGGGATATTCGTGTTCGAATTTCGGTGCGTCAAACAAAAGTCCCGCAGCATCAAGATCCTTTAACACTTCCTTGTCGGCATCCTTCACAAATATGCCCGCATATTTTGTTTCGGCCGTCAAACAGCCTTTGCCGTCAACAAGCTGAACAAAAGGAAGTTCGTAATTTTTTCCCACTCTGCTGTCGTCTTCACCGAATGCAGGCGCAATATGAACAACACCTGTACCGTCCGTAAGAGTTACATATCCGTCACAAACAACATAATGTGCCTTTTTGTTTTGTTTCTTTATTATCCCGTTCGCAAAATCAAAGAGAGGCTCATATTCCTTGTATTCAAGGTCACGTCCCTTATATTTTTCAAGGATTTCGTATGCCTTTACACCCTTTTCCTTATCCTCAAAGCGTCCGAGAACCGTATCAAGCAGCGCTTCCGCAAGATAATATGTATATCCGTCGGCACACTTGACGCGTGCATAGGATTCGTCGGGATTTACACAAAGAGCAACGTTTGAAGGAAGTGTCCAGGGCGTTGTCGTCCATGCAAGTATATATGCGTCCTCGCCCTTTACCTTAAAGCGTGCGATTGCGGATTTTTCCTTTACCTGCTTGTAGCCCTGTGAAACCTCTGCCGAAGAAAGAGGCGTTCCGCATCTGGGGCAATAGGGAACAATCTTAAAGCCCTTATAAAGTAAGCCCTTGTCCCATATTGTCTTTAAAGCCCACCATTCGGACTCGATAAAATTGTCGTCATATGTGATATAGGGATTTTCCATGTCTGCCCAGAATCCGACCGTATCCGAAAACTGTTCCCACATTCCCTTATATTTCCACACGCTCTCCTTGCACTTTTTGATAAAAGGCTCAAGTCCGTATGCTTCTATCTGATCCTTGCCGTCGATATGGAGCATCTTTTCGACTTCGATTTCAACCGGAAGTCCGTGTGTATCCCAGCCTGCTTTTCTGGGAACATTGTAGCCCTTCATTGTACGGTATCTGGGAATCATGTCCTTTATCGTTCTCGTTTCGACATGGCCTATATGCGGTTTTCCGTTTGCCGTCGGCGGTCCGTCATAAAAAGTATATGTGGGACCCTGTTTTCTTGCTTCAAGACTCTTTTTGAAGATATCTTTTTCTTTCCAAAACTTCAAAACTTCTCTTTCTCTGTCCACAAAATTCATGTTTGTGTCAACTTTTTTGTACATATATATATACCTCACATCAATAAAATTTACCAAAAAATATACGGTTTTTTGCGCCCTTTCCGTTCTTCAAGCACTTCGTTTATCTTTGCTTCTATCCGGTTTCTTACCATTTTGGCAATTTCGGGCGTTTTCATATTTTTAAATTCCTCATACGGAATGGGATCAAGAAAATGCACCTCGGTATTTATAAAACCAAATTCGATTCCTTCGTATACCTTATATGAATCAACAAGCGCAACGGGCACAATCGGTGTCTCTGACTTTAGCGATGCCTTAAAGCATCCTGGCTTAAATTCCCGGAGCGTATTGTGATTATGATTGTATCCGCCCTCGGGGAAAATCAAAAATTTACGGCCGTGCTTTGCTTCTTCCGCCATTTCGAGTATTGTTTTAAGTCCGCTCCTCGGATCGTTTAACACAAGCGTCTTTCCGTCACAAAGAGCCATAATCTGGCGGGTCAGTATCATATGTGACTTCTTTTCGTCCATAACCACCGAGCACGGACTTTCATGCGCATAAAATATTCCGAGCGCATCATATTTTCCCTGGTGATTGGAATACATAATGTATCCCGTATCCTTTGGGAGCTTTTCCACGCCGTATACCTTTGTCCTCACAAGCGACGCCATTTTTATGATGTGAATTGTCTGTCTCACCATAAAATGCCGTTCCTCGGGGGTATATCGCTCTTTATGCCTAACCATCTTGTTCAGTTTGTGCAGCATCCGCGGCATTCTGAACAAGTTAAAAAATATCATCAGATAAAATCTGTACATGCCGTTTTTTTACTCCTCCACATAAAAATTTATTTTATCACAAGCAAGGCAATCTCGTAAATAAAAAAATTCTGTAAAAATCATTTCCCTGCTGCATAAAGCCGGATCTCGCTTTTTGTATATGAATCGCTATCAATTTATGAATTGTTTTCCCTTATATGAATAGTTTTCCGTATTTGATTTGCTTTCCGCTTCTGAATCACTTTCTGCATTTGATTTGCTTCATCTTGTCAATACTCGATCCCATCTGTTTTTATTGCGAACAAGACACAATCGTGATATACTTAAAATTTGTCAGTAACCCGGCGTGTCCGTATGCATGGGCAGAGCCGTCAATAATCCGGCGCACCTGTACACACGGGCAAAGCCGTATATGAAAAGAGCATCAAAATGAATAAAAAATTTAAAACAAAATTGATTTTTCTTAGTCTGTTCCTGTTTTCACTGTCTTTTGCGGGATGCGAGCAAAATTTTTTTGTGTCTCCGCTTGAGCTTTTGACTCCGATTGTAACGCCGACGGAAATGCCGTCATTTACCCCGGGCGCAAACCAAACCGCCGCGCCGAGCACGACGCCGTCAAACACGCCCTCACTTACTCCCATACCCACAGACACGCCGACACCCTCGGCAACGTCAACACCAATACCCACACTGCCGCCTTACACGTCGACACCGACACCCACAATAACGCCTACTCCCACTCCGACAGACATTCCGTCCGTGCAGACGGTTTGGGACACTCCCGTTACCGATCCCGCCGATTATACATTTCTTGTAAATCGTGAGCATGCGCTTGCCTCGGATTATGTGCCCGAAGACCTGACATACATAAGCCATGCGGCAAATACAAACAGCTCCGAAGACAAATACATGATGCGCCGTGTTGCGGCAGAAGCCTTTGACGCTCTTTGCGATGCGGCTTACTCAGAAAAGGAGCTTTCGATCGTAGGAGTTTCCGGATACAGGTCTTACGAACGCCAGTACAATCTTTATGCGGGATATTTGATTCGTGACGGAATATCAGGCACAAACTATTATTCCGCAGCTCCGGGCACAAGCGAACACCAGTCCGGACTCGCCATAGACATTTCTTGTAAGTCATGCGGCTATGATCTCGTAAACAGCTTTGCAAAATCAAAGGAAGGCGAATGGGTCGCAGAAAACGCCTGGCGCTTCGGATTCATCATAAGATATGCGGAATCAAAGGTCGACATCACCGGCTACGCTTATGAGCCGTGGCATATCAGATATGTGGGAATTCCGCTTGCATATTACCTTTATATGAGCGGACTGACACTTGAAGAATATTATGACGCTCCGTCGACAACATCGCGTGAATATCTTGATTCAACGCCTCTTATCGACACCTCGTCGCCCAAGTTCGGAAAGCTCTATCTTGACAAACTCGGAAACATCGGAACACTTTTGTACGATACAGACAAGACATCGCTGAAAATAAACACAGCAACCTTTATGCCGTACGTTATTCCGTACGTTTTGTCCGAAAAGGGCTCAGTCCAAAAAGACACTCTCGGACTTCCCTTTACGGCGCCCGTCATAAAAGATGCCGACGGCAAAATGTTTGCGGATGCCACAGGCAAATATATTCTTGTCAAAAAAGCACTCTTTGTGGACGGCAAATTGTATCTTGATGCAGACAACAATCCCTATTTCCTTGAACCCGTACTCAATGCGGACGGAACCATGCTTCGTGACTCGGACGGAAATGTCATTTTTAATGACGTCCTTTTGTCTCCCGACCAAAAAACGGTCGTAACCGGCACCGACGGACTTCCGATTCCCCTTGTTCCCATGCGGACAGCGGAAGGCAGCGTCATCACAAACTGGAAGGGTGTTCCGCTTTATTATGACGCCATGTCGGCCGGCAACGAATATATCACATACGATAACGGCGATATAGTCTGGTATTCGGGATATTCGCAGGTAAAAGAGCTTAACGATTCAATCGCATTTACCGAATCCGGAAACGTGGAATAATTGTCAAGGCAAACATCTTTTTTATGACACGAGGTAACAAAAATGTTTTTACTTATAACAGGAGCTCTTGCCCTCATATTATATTTTATAATCACGCTTCCCGCGCTCATTGTTTTTGAGCTGATGCGTTTAAAAAATCCGATTTTGGTTTCAAGGCTTGCTCAGCCGTTCGTCAAAGTGGGGTTTTCGTGCGTGGCCTTCTTTGCGGGAACAAAGATTGTTAAAATCGGCGCCGAACAAATCCCGCGTGACACGCCCGTAATGTTTGCGGCAAACCACCGGGGAATTTTTGATGCCGTTTCCGCTTATGCAACTCTTCCCGTAACAACAGGAATCGTCGCAAAAAAGGAATTGAAAAAAGTTCCTTTTTTTGCATGGTGGATGGATCTTTGCAATTGCTATTTTTTGGACAGACAGGATCCTCGCTCCGGAATAAAGATGATTTTAAACAGCGTTGACTTAATAAAAAACAACGTTTCCGTGTTTATTTCACCCGAAGGCACAAGAAGCAAATCGATTTCGATGCTTCCCTTCAAGGAAGGAAGCTTCAAGATAGCCACAAAAGCAAATTGCCCGATTGTCCCCGTTGCGATTTCGGGTTCCGACGATGTCTTTGAAAATTCAAAGCCTTTTGTAAAAAAGGCAACCGTCGTAATCAAATATGGGAGTCCGATTTACCTTGACTCGCTTTCCCCCGAAGACAAAAAGAAACCGGGCGCGTATATCCAAAAATTAATCGGTGAAATGTTAAAGGAAAACGAGCCCTATATCATAAAAAATCCCTCGAGAAAGCACATTACAATGAATCCGGACGAAATAAAAGCGCTTGTTTCTGATATTAAGATTCCCGAATCCGAACAAATTGCCGATTCGGATCAAACGCCCGGCAAAACGCCGGCCGACAAAAAGTCACCCGACAAAACATCTTCCGATGAAGAGTCATAAAGCGTAAGCTTCGGTTATTTCGATCAAAATTTGTTGAAAAGATTTTATTTTTAGGCTATTATATTTATTCCCAGTAATCATAAGGGGTATGGAGGTTATTGTTTTATGTTAATCGAACTTTTTATTGTTCCCGTCATTCTTATCGCAACATGGCAAATCGTGCTGCTCAGCGTAATGGGCGTGATTCTTGTTGCACTTATCGCTCTCATCATTGCCGGCAGAAAGATGCAAAAAAAGCAGGAAGCCGCAGAAGCAAATATCGAGAACGGCGCACAAACGTATACCATGCTGATTATCGACAAAAAGATAATGAAACTCAGTGAGGCCGGTTTTCCCGAAATTGTTATAACTCAGACGCCCAAATATCTTCGCAACAGAAAGGTGCCTGTCGTAAAAGCAAAAGTCGGTCCCAAGGTTTTGTCACTTATGTGCGACGCAAAGATTTTTGACCAGATTCCCGTCAAAAAAGAGATCAAGGGAACGCTCAACGGAATTTATCTTTTCCGCGCTTCGGGGCTTCGTGGTCCTCTCGAAACACCCAAGGAAAAGCCGGGATTTTTTAAGCGCCTTTACCTAAAGGCCCAAAAGCAGGTTGATGCGGCAAACAAGGAATCAAACAAAGATTCCAAAAAAGTATCAAAAAAATAAAATAGACAAAAAAACACATAGTGCCGCTTTTATACGTACAAACAGTGTGACGGATTGCGGATAGCCTTTATTTCAAAAAATCTGTTTTAATCCAAAATACACAATATATTGTGTATGACGATTACTTCATATACCATATTTTCTTGACAAATTATGCGTTTTCATTGTATAATTATGATGTTGCGTACATGATATTTTTGTCCGCGGCAGTACAATTATATATGCGGTATTTCCGCAAAAAGGAGAATGTTATGAAGCAGCAGAGCGATATGAACACGGTCATTCGAAGCATCCGCGATAACGTCGGAAGCCATGTCAAAGTCACCAAAAACCTCGGCCGGAACAGATTTGAATATGTTTACGGAACAATCACCGAAACTTATCCCTGTCTTTTTACAATCAGGCTTGATGAAGCTCAAAGCACGATCACAACAGCCTCCTACAGTTATACGGACGTTTTCACAAAGGATATAAGAGTACAATTCGGCTGATATACTTTCCCAATAAAATTTTTATTGAATTTAAAACCTGCCTATACAGCAAAAAAAGACTGCCCCTAAAGGGAGTCTTTTTTGATTTCCTGTTTTTCTTTTGCTTCCGTAACCACAATGTTCAGCACACATCCCGACGAAAACTCGCCGTTCAGATACATGTCATATTCGGCAGTCACATTAATAAGACTGTTCCCCCGTTCGCTATGCCTTATGCTTTTTGTAACCGTTTTTGCAATAATTACTCCAAACGGAGTACGATACTCTGTTTCAAACGGCATATCAAGCGACAAAAGCATTTCCGTTTCAACATTTCCGCTTTTTGTAATTTTTATTTCCGTTTCGGTTATCCTAAGACAATTTTTTGTAATATTGTTTTCTTCGTCATATTCCGTATACCTTAAGATCGTGCTGTGATCCGTTTGAAGCATCTCTCCGCATACATTAAGCTCAATCGGCGTGTCCGAATCATGTTCCTTATGCAGTCCCGAAATCGTGATAATTGCATCTTTTTTCATATCCGTATTATTTTCCGCCCTTTGCACTTTTCACGCAGTCCTTATTTTCCGCCCTTTGCACCCTTTGCTCCGAACGAATTTCCGCTTGCAAGAATATTTGTGTCAAAAGAAAACGTAATTTCATTATTTTCTCTCGTGCGTTTCAGCGCAAGCTCTATCATTCTGTCAAGAAGATCCGGATATTTGATTCCCACGGGCTCCCAAAGATAAAAGGAAAGTGATCCCGGAATTGTATTTATTTCATTAAAATAAATATTTCCGTTTTCCTCATCAATCATAAAATCAAGTCTCGCTACACCGCTGCAGCCGAGCGTCTTAAAGCTCTTTACCGCAAGAGAGCGGATTTTTTCCCTTATTTCCGGTGACACATCCGCAGGGATTTTTCTGCTTACACCCGCCATACCGGAGCTCATCTTGTTTCCGCTTTTTCCGCCCGATTCATACTTATCCGCATAGCTCAAAATTTCTTTTGAATGAAAAGGCTCCTCAATTTCCGACGCAATCGCATCCGTATCGTCGCCAAGCACCGCACAATTTATTTCGCGAAGCTTGTCTATTGCATGCTCCGCAATCACCGTTCTCGAATACCTAAACGAATCATCAATCGATGCATAAAGCATATCACGGTTCCGTGCAACGCTTATTCCGACCGACGAACCGAGATTTGCCGCCTTTATGATTACGGGATAACCGATTTTTTCTTCAATCTTTGCGACGGTCTTATCTATATCCTTATAATCGGAAAGGGTAAAACGCATAGCATCAAGCACAGGAACCGCATTATATTTTAGAACGCATTTTTGCACATATTTATCCATTCCGACGGCTGATGCGGTTACATCCGAGCCCACAAAAGGAATGCCAAGCGTCTTAAAAAATCCCTGGAGCGTTCCGTCTTCCACATTTGTCCCGTGAACAACAGGGAATGCCACATCGATACGTATCGGCTTATCACCGAACATTTTCTTAGGATATCCGGTGAGCACCGCATTTCTTCCGTCATTTATCATAATAACCTTTTTGGATGCGGCAAGAAGCGATTTCAAGTCTTTGTATGCGCTTATATCACCCACCTTGTCACCCACATACATTTCACCGGTCTTTGTAATATAGACGGGAATAATATTGTACTTTGATATATCAAGACTTCTTATCGCCTGCAAAGCGGATATTACGGACACCTCGTGCTCAACCGACCTTCCGCCAAAAAAAACACCCAAATTTATCATAAAAAATCACCTCTGCAACAAAATTTTTTTAATATTTTCTTTTGAAATTAATTTATCCCCCGGCATCAATAATTATCCGGCAAATCGTTTTCGATTAAAATCGTCTTATGCTCGGACGTTTTTATACAGTCAAGCGCATATTTAAAGCCTTCCGAAAATTTATCAAAGCTCACAAGTCTTTCCTTATCAAATCCCGCGCTTATTGCTCCGTCTGTTATATCACGTGTCCGCTCCTTGTTGACAAGCAATATATAATCTGCGGATTTTGCTGCCGTGCGTCCGTATTCAAAATGGATTTCACGCATTTTTTCACCAAGCTCCACCATCCCGGGCGTGATCAAAATCCTGCATCCGGAAAACCCACTTAATGTTTTTAATGCGGCGCTCGCCCCCACAGGATTTGAATTGTATGCGTCGTCAATAAGCGTATATCCTTCTTTTTCAACCGGTTGAAGTCTGTGGCTGACGGCTGTGAGTCTTCTTACCGGGATTTTTAGGTCGCTTAAATGTATCCCAAATTCATGAGCAACCGCAATCGCACCAACCACGTTCAGCACATTGATGTCACCGAGCAAATGCATGTTAAAGGTCTCTTTTTCACCGTCCGGCGACGCAACGGTAAAGCTTGTACCTTTGGCTGACACGGTGATGTCTTCCGCATAATAGCCCAGTTTATTGTTTATGCCGTAATAAATTTTGTTGTAATTGCCATGATCCTTAAGGATTTCGTCTGAATCCGCGTTCAAAAAGAGCTTTGCCATAGGAGGCAGCGCATCCGCCAACTCAAATTTTGTCTTTCTTACATTTTCTGTTGTACGAAAAGACTCAAGGTGCTGTGGACCCACAGATGTTATCACACCGCATCCGGGATGCACAATATCGCAGATTTCCTTGATGTCGCCCACGTTCCTCGCACCCATTTCACAAACAAAAATTTGATTCGTGGGTTTTAATTGTTCTCTTATCGTGCGCACAACGCCCATCGGCGTATTAAAGCTTTCGGGAGTCGCAAGAACATCATATTTTTCTGATAAAAGTGACTTTAACAAAAACTTGACGCTGGTTTTTCCGTAGCTCCCCGTAACACCTATTACCATAAGCCCCTTTTGCGCACGAAGGCGTTTTTTTGCATCCCTTATATAATAATTGTTTACGCCCTTTTCGATTGGACGCATCAAATAATTACAAAATACAACAAACCACGGCTCTAAAACGGTAAGAATTCCGAGTCCCAAAGACATGCCCATCATAATATGCACAAAAACACCTGTATTTTGTCCTATGGCACATGCAATTCCCATATCCAAAATAAGCACCGACAAAATATTGCAGGCCACAAGTCTTTTTACACGTGCGGTATATACAAGCGGCTTCACGGTATATATTTTTTTTAGTGCCTTGTAGCCAAATAACACGGGGAACACAAACAAAATCGAAAAAAGTCCGATTCCCGCTTTTTTTAATGCAGTCTGAACTTCATTTCCGATTATGGTGCTTTCAGTTTCATTTCCGATTACATTTCCGAAGCCCATGCACAAAAAAGCGATCAAAAGGAGTACCACCGCTCCCGCATAAATAAGCAAAAACCGCTGCCTTTTAAAATATTTTGTTACCCACTTAAGCTGCACATGCTCCTTGTATGAATTTTGCTGAAACATATGGACATTGTAACGCATCGAATAAAAAAACGTCACGCACATAAATCCGTACAAAATAACATACAAAAGAGCAATTATATAAAATTCAAAAGTCGATATGTTCATTTTACCTGTCTGCCCTGTCGCCTTATCAAGAATATTCGTAATCCTTAAATCCGCATTTTACAAAAAATTATCCCTCTCAAATCATAAAAACGAATTTATCGTTCTCAAAACCTCTTCCGTATTTGTAAGAAAAGGATAATGCCCCGCTTCTTTTACGATATGAAGCGTTGATGAAGGAATTTTTTTTTTTTTCTTTAT
>CAVJHK010000012.1:33440-50561 GCA_963649295.1 Lachnospiraceae bacterium
TCTTTATTCCGTCGGAAAGAGGTGTTGCCGTATCCTTTTCGCCCCAAACAAGAAGCGTTTCGGAAAAAATTTCTGAAAGTTCCTCCGTCAAATCCTCGTTTACCGCTTTCACAAGGCATCCTTTCATTATGGGAGATGCCGCCCTATAATCCGCCGAGCCTTGATTCTTTTTCCACTCGTCGATTATCGTGCCGTAAAAAAACTGCGATATTTTTAGATCCGCAAGCTTTTTTATGATTTTGTACTTCTTAATTTTTACTTTTTGTAAAAATGTTTTATGTGGAACAATTCCCGCGCTGTCAATCAAAACAATTTTCTTTATATTGATTTGGGGATTTTTTTGTGCCGCAAGCTTTATTATAATCCGTCCGCCAAAAGAATGTCCAACAAATATAACATCTTTTGCCCCGACGGCGCCCAAAAATTTAACTATAAAATCCGCATATTTGCTCACATCCCAAGGCTCACCCGGTTCATCGCTCTTTCCGAATCCCGGAAGATCCGGCACAACTACTCTGTATTTTTTTGAAAGCTCATTTGCAATTACGTCATACGTACGGATGCAAGTCCCCCAGCCTTCAAGTATAACAACGGTTCCCCTTATATCACATCCGGAGCCCGTTATACAAGTGTTTCCTACTTCCCTTATATCGCATTCGGAGCCCGTTATACAAGTGTTTCCTACTTCCCTTATATCGCATTCGGAACCCGCCGTACAAGCGTTTTTGTGTGCCGCGCCACCTGTAATTTCATATTCTGTTTTCAATCCGTCTATTGTAATATTCATCCAAAGCTCCGTTTGCCGGTATATTCTTTATTTAAATAATATTCTCAATTTTCTTCGCTGCCGGCTCTTTGTCCGATTAACCGGCATATCCACATTCCCCACACCGGCAAATATAAAAGCCCCCTGCTTGACTTTGCAAAAAAATCGTGTTATTATGCGCACATAAAGGGTGCTGCCGATAGACGGTTAGTCCCTCAAGAAATGAATTAAAAATAACCGTTCAGTTTGTGAGACCGTGGCGGTTATTTTTTCTGTCTTTGCCTAATGTATATCCTGCACAAAAGCAAGAAAAGCCGAAGCTTACAATTGCAATAAAATCCATGATACTCATTGGCATCCCCTCCCTTCGTTTAAAATCTTTCTTAAAAAGTTTTTAATTCGATGAGAGGGTCTTTTTTTATCCCTCCAATCAAGAGGGACTAACCGCCTACCATTTGAGGCAACACCCATACGGCGATTATATCAGTAAAAGGCTGCACATGCAATGATATTAAATATATCAGAATGTCTTTTTTCTCTGCTTTTTCGCACCTCTTTTCCTTCTTTTCGGAATATGGGTATTGCCATAAACGCGAATAAACTTTATAATGTCTTTAGATTTTTAAACAAAATTTTAATATTTACGCTATATTTTTCGGGTTTTCCCGACGTTTTTTTAACTTTCAATCGTTAATGCTTTAACAATTAGGCTTCCGGTCCCATTATCGGTCACGCCTGCGATCACGCATCCGGTCCCGCTGTCGGTCACGCCTGCGATCACATTGTCATACACCCATATGCCGTTTTAACGAGGTGATATTTTGGAGCTTTCCTATTCACAGATAAATATAATATTTGATGCATCGGCACTTCTCATTCTTGTGGTAATTTGGTTTGCCGGAAGCATGAAAACAGTCGAGCTCAACAATAAGCACCTGTTTCTCACGATGATGGTTTCGGCAAGCACCTGCCTCGGTGCCGATGCCGTGTCTTATGCGCTCATGGGACACTCATACGCCTTCTTTTGGTATGCCGCACTTTTTTCAAACACCATCTACTTTTCGGCACAGGCAATATTTTGCTGGCAATGGTTTTTGTATGCGCTCGGCACTTACCGCGAGCAGCCGCTTTATATCAAAAACATCCTGAATTACATCTATGCGATTCCCGTGATCACAGAACTAATCCTCGTAATTCTCATAAATCCTTTTACAAAAATCATATTTGAAATCGATTCAAATGCCTATTATCACCGCGCAGACACCTATTTTATCATATTGATTATCCAATATCTTTATGTGCTTGCGGCAATTGTACTCCTTTTTATGTGTTTGATGCGTGAGCATGAGCGAAAGAAAAAAAGTAAATACATCCTTTTGTTTTTGCTCAGTTCCTCGCCCGTCATGTGCTCGCTTGTGCAGCTCGCTCTCAACGGAATTTCGATAATGTGGCCGGCAACGGCAATTTCCGTTTATATTATGTTTGAAATCGAAGCGCACGCATACATGGAGATAAGAGCGGTGCGCGAAGCGGAGCTTGAGGCTCAGGTTGCAAAAAACAAAATTACCGTCATGATGTCACAAATCCAGCCGCACTTTCTTTACAACACACTCACAACAATACGTGCGCTTGTGGGCCGTGATCCCGAGCGTGCCCAGGAAGTTATCGCATCGTTTGCGGCATATCTTCGCACCAACATGGATTCCATGAATCTCACTACTCCTGTTCCTTTTTCAAAGGAGCTTGAACATACAAGGACTTACACGGAAATCGAGCAGCTTCGTTTCCCCGATCTCATTGTGGAATATGATATTGAAGACAAAAACTTTCTCCTTCCCGCTCTTTCTGTTCAGCCTATGGTTGAAAATGCCATAAAGCATGGAATAAGAAAACGCACCGAGCCCGGCGGAAAGATCACGATCAGGGCTTACAGATCCGGACTTACACACATTGTCGAAATTACGGATAACGGTGCCGGTTTTTCGGATGACACCCCAAAAGATCCCACACGCAGCCACATAGGGCTCATGAATACCAAAAACCGAATCGAAGAAATGGTGCACGGCGAATTTATAATAAAAAGCGAAAAAAATGTAGGCACGACAATTTCCTTTGTAATACCCGAGTATGAAGAAGAATAAGGCATGATAAGCCAAAAAATTCGCAGCTTAAAAAACAAAACACAATAAATTTTCCATACAATTAAAAAAGACACCGCAAATGCTTCTTATCGGTGTCTTTTTATTACCCTTATGCCTGACAGCATAAAACCATCACTTGTTTCTCTTTTCTACAAATTAAACCATCACTTGTTTCTCTTTTCCACAAGCTTCAAAAACGATTCCGCATTTTGCGGCTTTGCATAAAAGTAGCCCTGGAAAAAGTCACATCCGTAATAAGCAAGGAGCTGCGACTGTTCTTCCGTTTCGACGCCTTCCGCAACAAGCTCCAAAGACAGTTGCTTCATCATCCTGATTGTTTGGCGGAGAACGGTCATTGCCTTGTCGTTTTTCATAGCATTCCAAAGCATGTTTTTGTCAAGCTTCACAACAGAAAAAGGATATTCGACAACGGTTGTGAGATTTGCAAATCCTGATCCGTAATTGTCAAGCGAGAACCTCACACCGCTTTCAATGAGCGTTTTCATGTTATCCCTTAACACCTTTCCCTTTAAGAGTCCGGCGGTCTCGGTAATTTCAAGACAAATACGCTTATAGTCAAGCTTATATCTGTCCATTATCGTAATAAGTCTTTCGTGCAAATCGTCCTGCAAACATTGCACGGCAGAAATATTTACGGCAATATATTCAATTCCCTTTTCGTAAGTGTCGTTTTCAACCATAAACCGACAAACGGCATCAAATACAAAGTCACCGATTTTTACCATAAGTCCGTTCTTTTCCGCAATAGGAACAAATTCCGACGGACTTATGAATCCGTATTCGTCGTCATAAAGACGGATAAGTGCTTCCGCCGAAGAAAAGCATTGTTTTTCGACGGAATATATCGGCTGGTAATATACGCTGAAACGTCCTTCCGCCAAGGAACGCCTTATTATTTGCAAAATATGCCCCGCCCTGTTCTTTTCGTTTAAGAGCTCATTTGTCGCCTGAAGCACGGTATCGCGGCCCTGCTCGTTTGCCATCCTGAGAGAACAGTCAAGGAGGTTCAGCACGTTTTCGGTAGTCTGAACGTCTCTCGGAAACGCAAACTTACTCATCGAATAAGAAATTCTGATTCCCTCTTCGTTTGCCTTAAAAGGCTCATCAAAACGCCTTTTGAGCTTTTTGATGTTCATTTCCACTTCCGATTCGCCGCCCTCAACGATTATGGCAAATCTGAATTCCGAAACCGAAAATACATTTTTGCGCCCCACAAGCTTCTCGATAAAATCGGAAGCCTCCTTTAACATCTGCGAAACGCTGTTTATTCCTACAATGTCCCGATAATCCGTAAGGCTTTCCATGCTGAGCCCTATTACGGAAAACTGCTTTCCGACGGCAATTTTCTCAGAGCAAACCGTCTGAAACGCGATTCTGTTATAAATTCCGAGCGACGGCTCTTCATAATATGACGGGCTTTCGATTGTAAACGAAAGGATGAGTACGGCAAGCATAACGCAAAAATTAATGAGAAGCAGCGACGGAATAAGTATCTGTATTGCAAGTCCGGCAACAAGGAGTACCGAATATGCCGCAACGATCGTAATTTGCTTGTGACTAAACGATTCCTTATTCTTGATAAGATAAATCAAAATCATAAGAAGATAGATTCCCGCAATCAGGTAGCTCACCTTTGCGCCAAGCCCCGAATGATATTCATAATTTTCATCGATATAATAAACAAAGTTCGTAAATTTGTTGCTGAATGTCATTATAACGTCAGCGGCATAAAGTCCAAAAACGGAAAGTATTTCCTTTTCGGTAAGCTTTTCGTCGGGCTTTTTAACGCACATTATCACATAATAAAAATATAAGGGCGTAAGCGCGTGAAACGTAAGATTGAAGCCGATAAGAAGAAAATCGTTAAACCAAAGCGGAAGTACCGATGCATGCGCAAGAGCAAAGGTGCTCCCAAGGTCGAATGCCGTTGCCAGCGTCGCAATATGAAGAATATGCAAAAACGCCCTCGTCTGCCTGGATTTTATCATATTTTTTGAGGCATAATCCGCATTGATGATAAATGCGATCGCAAGAGCCGCAATATCAAAATGATAAACAAAATACATACTGTCCCCCCTCCGGTAACCACAAATCCCGTTACCCCGCATAAATAACCGATCATGCCCAAGTATCTGACATGAACCCATGTATAAAAGTCAACAGATATTTTCATTTTATCATAAATACAAAAATTTCAAAGAAAAATATGTATAAAATTTCTTTTGAAATGCGTAATTTTGTTGCATTTTTATGATTTTGGGTGTATAACACGTTTCCTGTATGGAAAAAAATAATTCAAAACAGAATATCTTATCAAAAGCCTTTAATTTTTTTTGCTCGGAGCCGGTGCTCACGGTTGCGCTCATTTGCATGACAATAACCTGCTTTTTTGTGCATCCGGACAAGGAATATTTAAGCTACTTCAACACACGCACGCTCGCAACGCTTTTTTGCACTCTTGCCGTTGTGGAAGCGTTCGGCAATATCCACATTTTTGAAATCATAAGCAAAAATATCATAATAAAGCTTCATACGCTGCGCCTTGCGACGCTTGCTCTTGTTTTTATCACTTTTTTCGGATCCATGGTGCTTGCAAACGACATGGCGCTCTTAACTTTCCTTCCGCTCGGATTTTTTGTGCTTGATAAAACAGACAATCGCGATCACATGGCTTTTACCTTTATCATGCAAAATATTGCCGCAAACCTCGGCGGTATGCTGACCCCCTTCGGAAATCCCCAAAATCTGTATCTTTATGCCTATTACAACATTCCGACAAAGGAATTCAATCTTATCATGCTGCCGCCTTTTATCGTTTCAACGGTAATGATTGCCGTTTTTTGTTTTTTTGTGCCGAACAAGCCGCTCACGCTCACGCGCGACTCAGAATACAAAACCGACAAAACACGCACAATCCTTTATTCGATTTTGTTTATTTTCAGCGTCCTCATTGTTTTCAGGGTTGTAAATTACATAATCGGAACATGCATTGTGATTGCGGCACTTTTTATACTTGACAGAAAAGCTTTAAAAACGGTAAATTATCCTCTCCTTCTCACTTTTTGCGCATTTTTCGTTTTCAGCGGAAACCTTTCGAGAATAGAGAGCATAAATAATTTTCTTTCCGTATTGCTTCCAAAGAACACCCTGCTTTTCGGTATAATTTCATGTCAGATGATAAGCAACGTCCCGAGCGCCGTACTTCTTTCGCATTTTACCGTAAACTATGCCGCCCTTCTTCCTGCCGTCAACATAGGCGGACTCGGCACACTTATCGCTTCGCTCGCAAGCCTTATCACATTCACGGAATTCAAAAAACACAATACAAAAAAAGCGGTTCACAGGTATTTCTTCCTGTTTACCGCTATAAATGTTTTCTTTATCGTGGTGTTATATTTGACCGAGAAAATATTTGTTTAATTTTGAACTTTTACCTCAAAAATTCACCCGCAACAAAATCCGTAACCGTCGAAATATCAATGCTTCTGAATACATAAACAATAAGTGTCATAATAAGTGAAAGTGAAGTTCCCACAATCGCCGTAACAAATCCCGCTCTCCCCGTTCCCGTGAGTACGGGATCTTTTTTTATTGAAACGGCACCGAGCACGATTCCCACGATTCCTGCCATAATCCCCACCGGTGACAATGCAAATCCGAGTATGCCAAAGCATACGGAAATAATTCCGAATATAAGTGATACGGTTGTCTCGTTTTTCATTTTGTTCTCCTTTCGGAATACAATAAAATAATTTGCAGGCTCGCATGCCTTAATTCCTTCACCGCCACAGTATAACAAAAATTCACCTCAATTTCCATATCAATGAAATGAATTATATTTTTTTGTATAAAAAAAAGTCCATCCATCAGCCCCGGAATTTAACCGACGCTTTCATGATGTCCTTTTCTTATAAAAGTTCCCTCCCACGCTTATCAAGCGCTTCTCACTCCGGAAAATACCTTCTCCGTATCATCCGCAAACATGTTAACAAAATATGTACAATTTGTCAATATAAAATAAATTTTCGCAAGTATTTTTGTGAATGTTGCACAAAAAATCCGTTGTTTTTTTATATAAGTCGGCGCCGTTATTGTATAAATATAAATCAGTCACCACCAAATGTAGGCATGCTTCCAAACTCTACATCACTTATTTATCCACTTTACACGTCCCTTCAGTTCCGCTCCCGGGCCATAATTTCCTTCTTCTCTGAAATCCGTCGTATCATGTGTTCTTTCTTTTCCCCAGTCGTGCCAGCCTTCTTTTATTATATGTGCCCCAAGATACGAATTTTTGATTGTAACGCGTGCGTAATCACGCCATGGACGCCCCAGATATACCGAATTTGCGGGGCAATCAGACGTAAAACGGCAATTATCAAATACATATCCCACCTTTACCGATTCGGGCGTTGACGGAGCCGTAACATATCCCTGCGGCTGCCCCTCCTTCACGCCGTCACGCTTTAATGACTTGATTTCACAGGAATCAAAATAAGCCGTCGCACCGCCGAATACAAAGTCCACATCTCCTTCTATATAGCAATTTTTATAATATTGCTTTTGAATTTTCCGGGGTGCGTTTTCCTTTGGTCCCTTAAAACCGCGCGGCTCGATTGTATGCTCGGGCAAAGGCGCCGTAAAAAGCGTATCCTGCCGTCCGACAAGCGCACAATCTTCTATGTGTGCATTGTCGCTGTCAAGGTACAAGGCAATCCCCTGCCCTATTTTTTCACCGTAGCCCGCACTATTTTTAACGCTTAGATTTTTCATACAAAAATTATCGCCGTCCACAAAAAGTGTGAAGCTGTTAAATGTCCCAAGCTTTTCTGCCGCGCCCGGTGCCATATAATATCCGTAATCGGCATTTTCAAGTATTGTATTTTCCGGGCTTTCACCGATTAAAGTAATGTTGTCATGTACAAGACTCACCTTTTCCCTATAAATCCCCGACTTAACATATATTGTGATTTTTTCGTTTGCATCCGCCTGTTTTACCATATCCGCCGCATCATTAAACGAAAATTCGTTCGAAATTGTAAGTTCCATAAAATCCTCCCATATATCAATCATCATATACACTTCGGCATATAAACCCACATGTTTTCTCAGGCTGCCTAACCCAATAAATCCCGCATTATGAACTGACACCGCCAATATGTACGCACATGAGCTCAAGCATCAAACGCATTTTAACATTTAAGTTAACGTTGTTTTTCTATATTGTACCACAAGTATTAAGAAAAATATAATTAGCATTATTGCGGAGTTTTGCTATAATAGCGTTTACATATGAACGCTTAAATATAGATTATTGCGGTAACACGAGTTTGCAAATGAACGCTTGGATATATTTTTTGCTGTAACACGAATTTGCGAACATGCACTTATATACTTTTTACCTGAAAATATAATTTCAGCATACTTTTTTCATATACGAGGCAATTCACATGACAATCCACGGCCTTACAAAACTCACTCTTTTGGATTTTCCGGAGCATATTGCCTGCACGGTTTTTACGGGCACATGCAACTTTCGCTGCCCTTATTGCCACAATGCGGGTCTTGTATTAAATCCGAACGCCTATCCGGCAATTTCTGAAGGGGATTTTTTTGAATTCTTAGAGTCACGCAAAAATAAACTTGAAGGCGTTTGCATAACGGGCGGAGAACCGACCCTGCAAAAGGATCTTCCTGATTTTATAAAAAAAATAACGGCTCTCGGCTTTAAGTGTAAGCTTGACACAAACGGATATTTGCCGGACACACTTAAGGCGCTCCTTGATACCCACCTTCTCTCGATGGTTTCCATGGACATAAAAAACAGCCCCGAGAAATACGCGCTCACGGCGGGATTTTTTACCGAAGCCAAATCCGGATTCGAAACCGAATCTAAATCCGAGCACGAAACCGCATCCGAAGCAATAATATGTGCATCAAATTTAACAAAGCATAAAATGCATACTTTTGTGGACACCCCGTTCGATTTTTCGAGAATTCAAAAAAGCATCGATCTCCTAAAATCATCCGGGATTCCGCATGAATTCCGCACAACCGTCGTAAAAGAGCTTCATGCCGCACAGGATATCGAAAGTATCGCGCGTCTCGTCGGCAACGATTCTCCTTACTTTCTTCAATCTTTTAAGAAAGCGGACGAAATGATATGTAAGTATGACGAATGCCCTGCTCAATATTCCGCATATACGGATGAGGAAATTGAAAAGCTTCTCACACATGCAGGACAATATTGTAAACACGCACAAATCCGTGGGAAATAAATAAGCAAAAAAAATCACACCGTGTCAATAAGGCACACTGATTCAAAAAACATACCAAAACAAAAATGCAGCGACTCAAAAATAACATAGCGAAACAAAAAAATACCAAATCAAAATAACATGCTGAAGCAAAAACGCATCGAGCCAAAAAGTGCACACCGAGCCAAAATGACTCATCAACCCAAAAGGACATATTATGAATTTTACATATGAAGCAGACAGGATAATATTAAAAATTCTTGACGAATCCTATGCCGAACAGGTTTTATGTTTTTCGCAGGAAAACGCCGACATTTTTATGAACTATGAGCAATCCTACCCCGAAAATTATTTTACAAAAGAATACCAAACATTGCTCTTAAAAGGCTATCTCAAGCAATTTACGGAAATGCATTCCGCAAGATATTATGTTTTTTTGAAAGACAATCCGTCACTTATCATCGGATGTGTCGGACTTTCCGACATCCGCCTAAACAGCGACAAATCGGCAACACTTTATTATAAGGCGGACAGGGCATACGTTAAGTGCGGCTATATTACGGAAGCGGTTTCGTGTCTCCTTTGGCATGCTGCGGACGAGCTCGGGCTCCACCGCATCGAAGCGGACATTCTCCCCGAAAACAAGCCGTCAATCGCGCTTGTAAAACGCCTCGGCTTTGAATTTGAGGGAATCGCCAAAAGTTCCCACGAAATACAGGGCGACTGGAGGGATCACGAAAGGTATGCGCTGATACTCTAACCTGTCAGAACTTGCTTTTTAATCTCCGGCAACATGGCTTATATCTCCCCCTCGCCACTTGAAATAGATTTATATTTGTAGTATTATGCATTGAATCAATAATTGATTATAGGAAGTTGTTTTTAGCTCGGTCGGAGGAATAAATCCCCTCTCACGCTCCGGCGTAAATGAGTTTTATGACAAAATCTGCTTAAATTTCCGCTCACGCTCCGACTTAATGTTAAACGCTCCGCTTATTATACACACATATTCGAAGCTTTATATATCTGCTGACATAAAGCCTCAAGTCATGCGCACAGAAACTTGCAAGCAAGTCTTGACCCTCCGAAAAAAAACGGGTCGATTATCGATTACAAAAAATCAATTTTTACCGATATATATCACAATATCACACCCACACAGAAAGGCACACACATGCTTGAATTTAAAAATGTTTCTTATACTGTTTCGGACGACGACCACAAAAACAAAGAAATTTTAAAAAACATATCGTTTAAAATAAATGACAAATTTGTCGCAATCACAGGTCCGAACGGCGGCGGCAAATCCACACTCGCAAAGCTTGTTGCGGGAATCGAAATTCCGACTGCGGGACAAATTCTCTATAACGGCACAGATATCACCGCAATGTCGATAACCGACCGCGCAAAGCTCGGAATCAGCTATGCTTTCCAGCAGCCCGTGCGCTTTAAGGGACTCACGGTAAAAGACCTGATCACGCTTGCGGCAGACGACACAAAGCCCGATATTTGCGGCATTTTGTCGGAAGTCGGCCTTTGCGCAAGAGATTACATAAATCGTGAAGTAAACTCATCCCTTTCGGGCGGCGAATTAAAGCGTATCGAAATTGCGATGATACTTGCGCGCGGAACGGAATTTTCCATATTTGACGAACCGGAAGCAGGCATCGACCTTTGGAGCTTCCAAAGCCTTATCCGCGTATTTGAAAAAATGCACAAAAAAACAAACGGTGAAATTTTGATTATTTCCCACCAGGAAAGAATTTTGAATATCGCCGACAAAATAATCGTTATCGCAAACGGTGAAGTCGATGCGTTCGGTGATCGAGAAGATATTCTCCCCTCGCTTTTAAATTCGAGCTCCGTATGCAAGGCTCTTACTGACAAGATGTAACAAGCCGAATTTGCAAGACAAAACACAGCATACCGGATTCGCATGATATAACATAGCATACCGGATTCGCAAAATAAAGCTCAGCAGAACGAATTCATCAAATATAACGCAACCAACTAAATATACTTAAATACAAAGCAGCCAACCGGTTATACCGAACGAGGCACCGATAACATACCGGACACAGCATAACAATAAAGTTTTACCTACTTCACATATTGTTTTGCGGCAGGAATATTTTATACGGCAGGTATATTTTATACGGCAGGTATATTTCATACCAAACGCATATTTCATACGAAACGCATACTTCCTACGTCAGTCATATTTCATAAGAAAGGCAAATTTTATGGACAAAATCGAACAGACACTCCTTGAACAGATTGCAGACCTTCACGGTGTGCCTCAGGGAGCTTACAATATAAGAGTTAACAGCGCGCTTGATTCACGCGCAACCACGGCAAATATCAATATCGTGTCAAAAACGGATGTGTCGGGAATAGATATTTATGTGGCTCCCGGCACCAAAAACGAGAGTCTTCATATCCCCGTTATCCTCTCAAAAAGCGGCTTAAAGGAAACAGTTTACAATGATTTTCATATCGGTGACGACTGCAACATAACGATAGTTGCGGGCTGCGGGATACATAACGCGGGCGACCGGACATCCGAGCACTCCGGGATACACACATTCTTTATAGGCAAAAATTCCGTTGTACGCTATGTCGAAAAGCACTATGGCACAGGCGACGGAAACGGAAAGCGTGTAATGAATCCGACGACCGTTGTACACCTTTCAGAAAACGCATCCCTCGAAATGGAAATGGTTCAAATCAAGGGCGTTGACTCTACAATCAGAGAAAACAAAGCCGATTTAAAGGCAAATTCGTCTCTCACAATAAAAGAAAGTCTGATGACACACGGGCACCAGACGGCAGAATCCAATTTTACCATAGAATTAAACGGCGAAAACACGCGCGTAAATCTTGTTTCGAGATCGGTTGCAAGAGAATTTTCGCACCAAACCTTCCGTTCCGAAATAATCGGAAACAACGCCTGCACCGGTCACTCCGAATGTGACGCAATCATTATGGATAAGGCTTCTGTCTCGGCAATCCCCGAGCTCACCGCAAATTCGCTTGATGCAGAGCTTATCCACGAAGCAGCCATCGGAAAAATCGCCGGCGAACAGCTCACAAAGCTCATGACGCTCGGCCTCACAGAAAAAGAAGCCGAAGAGCAAATCATCAACGGCTTCTTAAAATAAATCTCTTCACACCCTGTTTCTCACATTTTCGGGCAAATATTTTTTTAGTTCCGGATCCGTAAAAAATTCATCCCTGTAAAAGTTTTTATAAAATTTGATAAGGGGCAACGGGTCCGGATTTTTTGTAAGGATTTTTATGACAAGATTCCTTACATCTCGTATATTGTTACAATAATTTACGTCAAGCTTTTTTAATATTTCATAGGCCTCCTCATATTTTTGGAGCAAATATGCCGACTGCGCCCCCGTAATAATCATCGACGAAAGCCCGTATTCCGTCAAAAATGCTGAAAAGTCAAATTGAAGCTGCCCCATCTTTTCATACGGATGGGTGTTCAAAAAATCGAGAAGCACGAGGTACCTTTTTACGCGCTCATATGCGACATCGAATCTGTTTTCGTTATATGCCTTAATCGCAACAAGGTTATCTATAACCGCTTCCGTTGTTTCGGTTATTTGCGACATGTCAAGGATTCTTTTTTCCGCATCTGTTATTTCATCAAATGTCCCTTTTTCCGAAACCTGCTTAATTTCAGTGAGCAGCAGCCACTGTGCGGCGGGGCTCATAATTTCGCCCTTTTCCTTTAATATTTCCGCAAAATCCCGGCTTTTTTGGATAACGGCGCTTTTGTCCCCACTCATCATTTGCTGTATGATTTGCGCACAAAGCCGTGCATTCGGGCCCTTTTCCTTTAATTCCGCCTCAAGCAAGTCCGTATTCCTTTTGTCCTTTAGCTGCCTTTGCTCGGCGGTTTCATACATATATCCGAAGTGATGCGTAAATACCTTAAATTCCTTTGCGGGATGAAAAGCCTCATTAAAGCACTCGTGAATCCGCCCTTCAAAGTGGGTATCGGGAAGTCTTCTCACCATTCGGAGAGCAACCGACTTATAATATTTGTCGGGTGCCGTATAATCCCCCGTATAATAAATTCCCGCGCCGTATTTATCACATTCACCTGTCTTAAAAAATTCAATAAATTCCGTTACATCGTCAAAATATTCGTCGTCATCAAAATACAAAAACCATTCTCCGCGGGAGTGTTTTAATAATTCGTTTCTTGCAGCCGAAAAATCATTTATCCAGTCAAAATGATAAATCTTATCCGTAAATTCCCGTGCAACGGCCAAAGAGCCGTCAGAATTTTGTTCTCCGACTGTATCAACAACAATAAGCTCCGACGGAACACTGTCAAGCAAGGGCTTGATCGATTCAAGCCCTTTTCTGATATACTTAATGTGATTTGACACTAAGATCCCCACAGACACAACTATATCGCTTTTTATATATCCGGGTTTTAAAGAGACATATGAATCCGATTTAATTATTTTGTTTTCATTATTAGTATTCACCTTATAGGGCATTTGCGACCCGAGAGCATTCTTTAAATCTGCATTTTTTATATCCGCATTTTTTCCCGCAACATTCTTTTTAATATTCGCAAACGTATTATTCTTTTTGGGATTAAAATATACCTGTTTTTTCATTTATGTCATGTTCCCTTTCGATGCCGTGTTTCATTTCGATGCCATGTTCTCTTTCGATATCATATTCCCTTCGACAAAATATTCAGCCATACTTTAATTACATTTGCCATATCGGGGCGCATTTTTGCGGCAGATAAAAGAGACTTTAATTCCTTTTCTCCACCCATCACAAAGCGGTACAGTATGTCATTATAAATCATTTCGTCATCCGCCCATTTGATGATTTCGGGATCAAAAGCCTCAGGTCTCATCAGTTTTTCCCACATTTTGCGCTCCGTAAGCACATATTCCTTAAATAATCCTGTATTTTGCATCGCAGAATTTTCGGAAACCATATCCTTCAGTTCCTTTTCTGCCATTTTTGAAACCATAAAAAGATATTTTATTTCGTCCGTATTATACAAAGAATCCGCTTTCGTCAACAATTCTTTGTCTCCAAACGGATGGAGAGTCTTATTTATTTCAGAAAACATATATATTTTAAATTCGTCAAAGTTATCTTTATCCATATTTTTCCTTTGTATTTTGTAATTCACCCACAAAATCAACAGTTATTCACGCCGCAAAAATTCAACAATTCCGGTTTCTTCACGTTTTTCTTTCCCAAAATCCTGTCCGAAAATGCAGTCCTCCCGATTCTATTGTTGCATTATAAAGTGATTGTTTTCTCATCATCACACTGCATATTGAATCTTTCTAATTTTGTTTTTAGTTTTCGGACGGTCTGCCCCGTTAAAAAAAACATTACCCCGAGATTTCCCCCGGGGTAATTATTTTTAAGCTGCCATATTGCAGCAATTATTGTAAACGCGATCAGCCCTGAAGGAGCGAAAGAACGCCCTGTGTTGATTGGTTTGCCTGTGCGAGCATCGACTGGCCTGCCTGCTGAAGGATGTTGTACTTTGAATAAGTAACCATCTCTTCCGCCATATCTACGTCACGGATTGTGGATTCAGCCGACTGCAGATTCTCTGCCGTATTGTCAAGGTTTGCGATCGTATGCTCAAGTCTGTTCTGGATGGCGCCGAGAAGTGAACGCTGCTTTGAAACGGTATTGATCGCCTCGTCAATATAATCGATGGAATCCGATGCTCCGTCCTGAGTCTTTACATTAACCTTTGACTCGTTTACGCCAAGTGCGCTTGCGCTCATATCGCCGATCGAAAAGCTCATCGTCTGGCCTGAGTTTGCGCCTACCTGCAATGTAATTCCGCTTCCGCCCGTCACATTCCCGTAGTCTGCCTGACCAAGGTATGCATCGGTATCACCGAGACCTGCGCCTTCTTCAAGTTCCACCACTGCCTTATAGGTATTCTTTGTAACAAAGAGTGTTGTGGGTTCGTCGGGATCGGGACTCTTAAATTCAACGTCCAGGTTTAGGCCGCCTTCGGCAAAAATTGTCTCAAGATCATCTTCCGTATATTCATGACCGGAGCTCAGATGAAGTGTGTATTCTGCTTCTTTGCCGGCTGCCGTATCAAGCTTTCCGGTAGACAAATATGTTGCCTGTTTTGTATTCTCACACTTTTCGCTGTTTGTTGCTGCATCAAACAAAATATTTATCTTTATATTGTAATCTTCACCATATTTAAGTGAAGAAATCTTGATTGCTGTTGTTCCTATAAAATCGGATGTTCCTGATATCGGATTTGTCCCTGTGTTATCTGTAATAGCCACATAATCCGCAGACGCGGCCTTTTTGCCGGGAACCGTTGCTGCGCCCTTATTACACAAATCATCCTTTGCGGTAAGAGAGCCAAAATACATATTCACTTCCACATTTGCGGGAGTGCCGGTTGCCGTCGAATCCTCCTGCTTTGCTTTTTCGATAAGAGAATCAATCTGAGCCTGTGTATATGTCTGGTCTTTTACAAGGTTGATTGTAAGTGTTTTGCCCGTTTCATCCCAGATTGCGGATTCACCGCCCGTTGCGGCTGTATTTGCAAGATCAACTTTTACCCCTTCTATATCCGATGTAACAAATGCCGTAAGTGCCGTATCATATATGCCAAATTTGGGGCCTGCGGACGATACGCTTGAGCTTGCTGCCGAAAGTGATCCGTCAAGGAGAGGCATCGTGTTGAATTCGGTATCTGTTGCAATACGGTCAAGCTCTTCCTGGAGCTGTTCTATTTCATCCTGGAGATTGGAACGGTCATCGTCTGTTTCTGTTCCGTTTGCCGCCTGAACGGCAAGCTCTCTCATTCTTTGGAGAATGCTGTGTGATTCGTTTAATGCGCCTTCTGCGGTCTGTATCATCGAAATACCGTCGGATGCGTTTGACGATGCCTGGTCAAGTCCTCTGATCTGGCTTCTCATCTTTTCGGAAATCGCAAGTCCGGCTGCGTCATCGGCCGCTCTGTTAATTCTGTAACCCGATGAAAGCTTTTCTACCGATTTTGACAGTGCGCTTGTCGAAACTCCGAGCTGTCTGTTTGTATTCATTGCCGACAGATTATGCTGAACTATTAATGCCATAATAACTCCTCCGATATTGTCTTATACAGATTTATGAGGGCCTAGACTCATAAACTTAAAATTTTTATTATTCCGTCTGTTTTATTTATCGGATTTTTTGAGGGAAACTTAAGCACTTGCTAAATTTTTTTTGAAATTTTGGGGTTGGATTTTTTTGATAGCTTTACTTATACGCATTGAAGGCGTATAATAATGCTGTTCAAAATTATTTCTTAAAAAAAGAATCAAAAAAAGGGAATGTCATGAAAACAAAACATCTTATCGAACTTTTGGAACGAAACGGCTGGGAGTTCAAGCGACATGGTGCAAGCCACGACATATAATAAAGGATGGTCAAAGAGAAAGTATCGTAAGACACAAAGAAACGGATGAAGAGCTTGCAAGAGCAATTATAAAACGCCGCAATTTAAAATAAAACTCAATTATAAAAATTATATATACGGAGGCTCAAATGAAAAACGCATATCCGATTATTTTAACAAAAGGAAAAGATTATATTATTGTTTATATCCCCGATTTCAATATCAACACACAAGGTATCGATATTCCCGATGCCATAGAAATGGCTCGTGACGCAATCGGGCTCATGGGAATCGACATGGAAGACGACGGCGAACAAATACCGAAAGCATCTGAGATTCCGGAAATTCAAAAAAACATTCCCTCACCCGGTATCGTCACTTTGGTCGATGTTGATTTTGCGGAATACAGACGCAAAAATGACATGCGCGTTGTCAGAAAAAACTGTACAATCGGAGGTGCGGACATTTTCTTGGACTATTTAGGTGGCAAATCCAAGATTATGTCTG
>CAVJHK010000013.1:0-20260 GCA_963649295.1 Lachnospiraceae bacterium
CGGCAAAGACTCAAAAATCTGCAGAAACAGCACAGCACGCTCAAAATGTCAAACACGAGGAAACGAGCAAATTAAAGCAGAATTCCGCCGCGCTTAACGCAGACGAAAGCGAAAAAGCAATGGAAGAAATTACCGAGAATACTAAAAGCGTCAAGAATGCCATTGCCGAAGTAAACAAAAAGATGAATCAAAAGACCAGATGCGAATTTGCTTATCACGAAGACACAAAACGCATTTCGATAAAGGTTATCGATTCGTCGACGGATAAATTAATCAGAGAAATTCCGCCGGAAGAAACACTTGATATGATATCAAAGATGTGGGAAGTGGCGGGAATTCTCTTTGATGAACAAAGATAAAAGGCAACAAAGTGCAAGGATGCAAATTATTACAAAAAGGATTTTGGAGGTAACGTATTATGGGTATAGGATTATCCGGAATGGTATCGGGACTTGATACGGAATCCATTGTGGAGGCAATGGTATCGGGTCAGACTGCCAAAAAAACAAAAATCGAAAACAAAATTACAATGAACAAGTGGACGACTGAAAGCTGGTCGTCGCTCAACAAAAAGATTTATTCTTTTTATACCGGATACGCGTCAAAGCTTCGTTTGAAGAGTGCATATCAGACAAAAAGCGCCGAAAGCTCGGACGAGTCGAAGGTAAAGGTTACAAGTACCAAAGACGGAGCTGTCGGACAGCACAGTATTCAGATAAAGTCGCTTGCTTCGTCGCAATATGTTACGGGCGCAAAGCTTGCGGGCACTTATACAGCGGAAACACGCATACAGCAGCTTGATGCCGAAAACAATTCAGACCTTGTCGGTCAGACGATTACATTTACGGGAAAGTCGGACACGGGTGAGGCGGCTGCAAGCTCGATTACGATAGACAATAATACTAAGATAAGCGACATAATCGCATCCGCCAAAGAAGCGGGAATCACGGCTTCCTACGATACGGCGCAAAAGAGATTTTTCTTTAGCTCGGCGGATTCGGGAACGGAAAACAAATTTACGATTACGTCAATCAAGAATACAAGCGCATATACAAGCGCTCTTTCAAATTTGAACGGAATTCTGACGGAAGAAGAACAGGGAACACTTTCGGAAACGGATCTTACATCATATCAAAATGCGCTTTCCGCTTTAACGGAAGCAAATACAGATGATCTTACGGCAGTTCTTGATAATTTTGATACCTTTGATGTGACGGATACAGCAAATACTGAAGACAAAATTGCAATATACGATGCAATAAATACGATTGCCGATTTGAGAACGGAAATCGATGCAAACTCAAATGATGAAATAGCGGCGCTCGATCCGGATTCGGAAACGTATGCGGACGACGTTGCCGCAGTAAAGGCAGAAATTCGGGCAAATAATCTCGCAGACATAAAATCGACCGTCTCTGATTACAAAATTTCACTTGCAAACAAGACGGAATCGGGGAGCCTCATAGGGCTTGGCCTCGGCTCCGGAATCGATGGCACGGCAATAAAAGAAAACGGAACCGGAAGCCTTGTTGTTGTAGCCGCAAGTGATGCAGAAGCGGTTGTTGACGGCGCTACGATGACATCATCGTCAAATACGCTTGTTGTAAACGGACTTACGCTCAATATGAACGATACGACCTATAACAAGACGACGGGTGAATATGATACCGTAAACGTTACGGTTTCAAAAAATACCGAATCAACCTACAAGCTTATAAAAGAAGCGCTTACTTCCTACAACGAGCTTGTGGACGAAATGTCAACACTCTATTATGCGGATTCGGCAAGGGATTATGATCCTCTTACGGATGAGCAGAAGGAAGCGATGACGGATGACGAAATAGAGCAATGGGAAAGCAAGATTAAGAGTGCTCTCCTTCGCCGGGATACCACGCTCGGAAGCCTTATGAGCTCGATGAGAACGTCTTTGCAATCTTCATATAAGGATGAAGACGGAAATTCATATTCGCTTTCGACATATGGTATTGTTACAGGTGCTTATACGGAATACGGAAAGCTTCACATTTACGGTGACAGCGAGGATTCGACTTATGCAACCTATGATGACAGACTTCAGGCGGCGCTTGACGAAGATCCCGACAAGGTAATGGATGCACTCAGCAGCATATTTACAAATCTTTATACAACACTTTCAGACAAGTGTGCAAAGACGAGCATTTCGAGTGCACTCACGTTTTACAATGACAAGCAGTATTCCACATATCTTACCTCTTACCAGGAAGATTTGGAAGAGATAGAAGACAGAATAACCGAGCTCAGTGACAGGTATTATGAGCAATTTACGGCAATGGAAAAGGCTCTTTCAAATCTCCAAAGCCAGACAAGCTCGCTCTCGTCATTGTTTGGAACAAGCTCATCGTGATATATGACAAAATAAAAACAAATTTAAATATCGACCGGAGGAAAAGACTATGGCAATGAACGCAGCATCACTTTATCAGGGAACAAAGGTAAATACGGCATCTCCAGCAGAGCTTACCTTGATGCTTTATGAAGGGGCAATCAAATTTTGCAATATTGCGCTGCTCGGCTTTGAAACGCATGATTACGAAAAGGTGAACAACAATATAATCAAGGTTCAGAATATTATTACCGAGTTCAGAGCAACTCTTGATTTTAAATATTCGACGGCCAAGGATTTTGATTTGATTTATGAATATATCGCAAGCCTTCTTGTGCAAGCAAACGTAAAGAAGGACCGTGAATCGCTTACAAAGGCTCTCGATCAGATAAGAGAGATGAGAGATCTTTGGAAAGAAATTATGAAGAAAAATCATATGTATGTAAAATAATCCGGAGCGGAGATGGAAAATAAACTGGATCTTAAGGGATATCTTCGGGTTATGCATGATATCCTTTTGAAAAAGAAAAAGGTACTTAAGGAAATCCTTGAAGAAACAAAGAAACAGGAGGCGGCACTTAATACAGAGCCTGTGTCCGACAAGGATTTTATGAATTCCGTCGATAAGAAACAAGAATTGATCCGATGTATCACCGAAACAGATACCGGATTTCAAAAGATTTATGACGGGATCGCAAACGAATTACAGGAAAAAAAGTCGGAGCATGCGGACGAAATCCGTTTGCTCCGGGTTTTGATTACCGAAAATACGGAACTCGGTGTGCAAATTTCGGCACTTGAACATAAAGTAAAAGATAAGCTCGACAAAAAAGTGAAGGAAGTGCGCGAAGGAAAAAAGAGACTTAAGATAAACAGCCAAACGGCAAGCAAATATTATAAGAATATGAACAATTTGAATATGATAGACCCGGTATTTATGGACAAAAAGAATTAGGAGGATATCGGTATGCGCTTAAAAAAGACAATTTTCTTCTTAATCTCAATTGCACTTACGGTCAGTGTGCTTTCGTTATCCGGAGACAAGGGAACATTTGCCGCCGGCGGAACCGAAATCGCGGATGACGATATTTCGGTGGATTTTGACAAAGAATCCGTCATAATAGACGAAACGGCTTATCCCGCGGACAAGCGCGACAGCGTTATTTATTTTACCGAAAGCTATGTGTCCGATGTCTCAAAATGGAGCGAATGTGAAATAAGGAACAATAAGGCCATATTTGACATATCATGGGTAAAGGACAACCAGGATGTAAAAATATATCTGTGCGGTGATGTAAATACGCGTGTGACAAGCGTTGTGATAAAGTGGAAAGAAACTCTGGATGTTGAATTTACCGGAACGCTTCTTGCAACCGACATAACGGATGCCGAGGACTGGAAGACGGAATATGCACGTACCGAATATAAGGAGCATTTTGGCGAAGACACGGGATATTTTATATTTACCAAAAAGGTAAACAACCGCGAGCAGACGTATATCGACCTTGATTCGATAGAATGGCGAAAGGGCTCCTACGGAAACTGGCAGGAGTTTTCGGAGCTTGATCTTCATGAAATGGAAATAAGAGGTGTGACGCTCGAATTCAGAATAAAGTCCGTTCCGCAGGACGAGGATCCCAATGGCATCGGCGCAAGATATTCTTCGATTGCGAGACTTTCCGTTTCAAAAATAAATGTGGGGCCGAGCGTCAGAATTACGATGAATGACGGCACAATCAATTTGAAAAACGGACAGGAATATTCACTTGACAAAATAAATTGGTATCTTATTCCGGTTTACAGTACGTCGGGGACAACATCCGAAAAAACGGTTTCATCGGTGACAAGAGAGGATGCCATTTCTCCCATAACAACAAGCACGAGAGTAATAAAGATGACCGTGCAGGAGGCTTTGGGACTCAAAAATTCCGACGAAATCACGACGGAGCAGACGATTTATGTAAGAACCGCGGGTGCCGAAAGAGCGGCCGCATCAAAAATCACGGAAGTGGTGGTTCCGGAAACATATACACTGTCGGATTCGGAGCTTAATGACGTAATTGTCTCATATGTATCATCAAAATCGGGAAACGGCGGAATTCAGGTTACAAACAATACGGATTATGATATGCAGGTTGCGGTTCTTTCGCCCGCAAATGCCAAAAAGTACGGAATAACCACATTGCCGGATGCGGGTGATGCGGTAGACGCAGACGATTATGACGACCTCCCCGTAACACAGCTTTCATGGACAACCTTAAAAGCCAACAATTATACAAAAATCGCTTACAGCAGGGCGGTTACGGGCTCAATGATATTAATAAGAAAAGCGGGGAAAACGGATAATCTTCCGTCGCCTTACAGATGCTATGAAAAAACGCTTGATTATTCTACGGCGCTTACATATGCTTCGATATCAGGTACGGCGAAACTCGGATATACGTTTACGGCAAATCCGAGCACAAATGTCCTTTCAAAATTGAATTCCGATCCCGACGACTTTATTTTCAAGTGGGAATATGCGGATTCAAAGAATGCAAGTGTATGGACCGAAATCGAAGGTGTGGGCTCGGTGCGCAAGCTTAATATTTCGGATTCCGTACCTGACGGCTCTACAGACCCTTCGGTATATTCGCAGGTTCGTCAAAAATTTGTGCGAGTAACGATTACTTATAACGGTGTGTCTGTTACAAGTACAGCAGTGGGATATGTAAATTGATTGACCCGGTTATAAATATGATTAAAAAAGTTTATAAATTGTATTATTGACAAATAAATGCATGAGTGGTATCTTTACGGAAAAGTTAATAAAGAACAAACAAAGGCAATGACGAAGACGGAATTTTTAAGCAAAGCATTTAAGAGAGCAGGCGGTGGGTGCGAGTCCTGTATGAATTAAAATTTTCCAATCCCTTCTGAGCCGAGGATGCGAAAGAGGTTTTTCTTCAAGTAGTGACCTACGTGAGAGCTACGTTAGTGCAAAGAGGTTGTAAGACCTTAAAGTGTCTGTTTATACAGAAATTTGAGTGGTACCGCGGAATTGATATTTCGTCTCAAGCTTATAGGATATATAGGCTTGAGACTTTTTTTTATAATCTCTTGCCATTAATCCGTTTTTTTGAGAAAAAAATTCGAAAAGGAGAAAAAATATGACTGCGGAAAGAAATGTTAACGAGGTCGTGGCAAGAATCCGTGAGATGCAGGATATCAAGGGATATTCGGATGCGGAGCTTGCAAAAAAAGCGGAAGTTTCAATCGACAACTTTAATGCATATATGAACGGGGAAGCGGAGCTGCCGTTTACTTTTGTTCATAAGTGCGCACTTGCGTTCGGACTCGGGATTTCGGATCTGATTGAAGGGCAGAGCGCAAGACTTACGTCTTATAATGTTGTGCGTGCGGGCTATGGCGCCGTTACGTCAAACGAAGACGGTGAGCTTATCCAAAACCTTGCGCCTTTATTCAGAAAAAAGCTTGCCGAGCCTTATTTTGTAACATACGATTACAGGGAAGAACTTCAAAATCTCCCGATTCACTGCACAATGCATGCGGGACACGAATTCGACTATATAGTTGAAGGTTCCTTAAAGGTTCAGGTGGGCGACCATGTTGAGGTTTTGAATGAGGGCGATTCGATTTATTATGCTTCAAACAAGCCCCACGGAATGATAGCCGTAGGCAACAAGGCTTGCAAATTTCTTGCGATGATCATGAATTCCGATGAGGAAGAGGTTGCATTCAAAAATGATTCAATCGTCCGTGCAAAGCAGACACCGGGACTTGTCTACGAAAACTTCATCGACAGCGTCGACAATGAGGACGGTTCATTTAAGAGCATCAACTTTAAGAATACGGACAAATTCAATTTTGCTTTTGACATAACCGACGAAATCGCACGCCTTCGCCCGGATAAGCTCGCGATGATTCATCTTGACAAAAATAAGAACGAAAAGAGATTTACCTTTAAGGAATTAAAGGATATGTCAAACCAGGCGGCAAATTATCTTACGTCAATCGGCGTCAAAAAGGGCGACAGGGTAATGCTTGTATTAAAGCGCCATTATGAATTCTGGATTGCTTTTCTTGCACTCAACAAGATCGGCGCAATCGCAATTCCGGCTACGCATCAATTAAAGAGCCACGATTTTGTATATCGTTTTAAGGCCGCCGAAGTCGGCACAATCATTTGCACGAGTGCGGACAATACACCGGATGCCGTTGACGAGGCGGCAAAGGAGTGTCCTTCGGTTAAAAATAAAATAATTGTAGGCGGCACACGTGACGGCTGGCGTAATTTTGACGATGAATATGTCCTCTTTTCAAGGAGATATTTAAGGACGGTGGACAGCGCAAAAGGCGACGATCCGATGATTATGCTCTTCTCGAGCGGAACAAACGGATATCCCAAGATGGTTCTTCATTCCTGCAAATATGCACTCGGTCACTTTATCACGGCAAAGTATTGGCATTGTGTGAGGACAAACGGACTTCACTTTACGATTTCGGATACCGGCTGGGGAAAATCGCTTTGGGGAAAATTATTCGGCCAGTGGCTTAACGAAGCGGCTATCTTTGTATATGATTTTGACAGATTCCATGCGGATGACATTTTGAAGCTTTTTGCGAAATATCCGATAACAACGTTTTGCGCACCTCCCACAATGTACAGAATGTTCATAAAAGAGGATCTTTCAAAATACGATCTTTCGTGCATCGAGCATGCGACAACGGCGGGAGAAGCACTGAACCCGGAAGTGTTTTATCAATTTAAGCAGGCAACGGGACTTGACATCATGGAAGGCTTCGGTCAGACCGAAACAACGCTCACAATAGGAACGCTTGTCGGCATGACTCCCAAGCCCGGCTCCATGGGAAAGGCTTCGCCGCAGTATAAGATTGCACTCCTTGATACCGACGGAAACGAGGTTGAGACGGGTGTAAACGGAGAAATCTGTATCGATACGCGTGACGGTGCACCCTGCGGTCTTTTGCTCGAATATTACCGTGATCCCGAAAAGACAAAGGAATACTGGCATGACGGCTTTTATCATACGGGCGATATTGCATATAAGGATGAGGACGGGTATTTTTGGTATGTTTCGAGAATCGACGATGTCATCAAGTCATCCGGATACAGAATCGGACCCTTCGAAATCGAAAATGTCATCATGGAGCTTCCTTACGTTCTCGAATGCGGTGTATGTGCCACTCCCGATCCCGTGCGCGGCCAGGTCGTAAAGGCGTGTGTTGTTCTTGTAAAGGGAATGCCCGAATCCGAAGAACTGAAGAAGGAAATTCAAAATTATGTCAAGGAAAAGACGGCCCCTTACAAATATCCGAGAATAGTTGAATTTAGGACGGAGCTTCCGAAGACAATAAGCGGTAAGATAATCAGAAAGCAATTATGATAAAGTGAATGCGTTATCACTTTACTGTAGCAAAGAAAAAATGCTTGCAAAATATATAATGAAGTTTTACAATACTTTAAATTTAACGGAGCAATATGGAACAGATAAAACGTGTTACGCTCTTTGCGGGGCATTACGGAAGCGGAAAAACAAACGTTGCCGTAAATTATGCACTTAAACTAAAAAAAATGGGACTTGATACGGCAATTGCGGATCTTGACATAGTAAATCCTTATTTCAGGACAAAGGACAGCATAGATGTCTTAACGGCAAACGGTATAGAACTTATTTCGTCGGAATTTGCGGGCTCTAATGTGGATTTGCCCGCACTTCCTTCTTCGGTATATTCGCTTATAGATATTCATGAACGTTATGCGATATTTGATATCGGCGGTGACGACAGAGGGGCGACTGCACTGGGGCGATATTCGGACGCCATTAAGGAAGAAGGAAATTATGAGCTTTTGCTTGTCGTAAACAAATACAGGCCGCTTTCAAAGACACCCGAGCTTTGCGTCGAAATAATGCATGAAATAGAAGAAACTGCAAATATGCGCTTTACGGGAATAGTAAATGATTCGAATATAGGCGAGGAGACCGTTGCGGAAGATGTCTTAAAAAGCATTCCCTATGCCGAGGAAATATCGGAGCTTACCGGCCTTCCCATAAGATTTACGTGCGTTACAAAAAAAATATACAATGAGCTTGCGGGAAAAATCGACAATCTCATGGAAATAGAATTACAAAAGAAGATTATATAAGGAGGAGAAAAATGGCAAAAATTTCTTTTAAAACCGATGTTTGTAAGGGCTGCGGGCTGTGCGTCACGGCATGTCCAAAGCATATTGTGGCACTTGATGAGAACGTGCTAAATGCAAAAGGGCATCATCCCGCAAAGTGTACGGACGAAAACGCATGTGTTGCATGTGCTTCATGTGCGATTATGTGCCCTGACTGTGTTATAACGATTGAAAAATAACATAAGGGCTGTCAAAACGTATTAAATTACCAAGCATTAAATAAAGGAGAAAAAACCTATGTCAGAAAAAGTATTGATGAAGGGAAACGAAGCCATTGCGGAAGCAGCCATCAAGGCCGGATGCCGTTTTTACTTCGGTTACCCTATCACTCCTCAGACCGAGGTTGCGGCATATATGTCAAAGCGTATGCCCAAAATCGGCGGAACATTTTTGCAGGCTGAGAGTGAAATTGCGGCAATTAACATGGTAATCGGCGTATCGTCGACGGGAAAGAGAGTTATGACATCATCATCTTCACCGGGGGTATCGTTAAAGAGTGAAGGAATTTCGTATCTTGCGGGATGCGATTTGCCGGCAGTTGTCGTAAACGTACAGCGCGGCGGTCCGGGACTCGGCGGAATTCAGCCCTCACAGTCCGATTATTTTCAGGCAACAAAGGGCGGCAGCCACGGTGATTATCACAATATCGTTCTTGCTCCGTCAAGCGTAGAGGAAATGGCACTCCTTACCGCAAAAGGATTCAATCTTGCGGACAAATACCGTATGGTATGCATGATTCTTGCCGATGGAACAATGGGGCAGATGATGGAGCCCGTTGCGATAGACAACATTGAAGCGGAAATATATGAAAAGCCCTGGGCTGTCACCGGAACAAACTGTGAGAGACCTAGAAATATCGTAAATTCACTTTATTTGAAGCCCGAACAGCTTGAGCAGAAGAATTTTGAAAGATTCGAAAAATACAAGACTGTCGAAGAAAACGAAGTTATGTATGAATCATATATGATGGACGATGCGGATATTTGCATAGTTTCCTTCGGTATCACGGCAAGAGTTTCAAAGAATGCAATCAAAGAAGCACGCGCAAAAGGAATCAAGGTCGGAATGATAAGACCGATTACATTGTGGCCGTTCCCGAAGAAACCGATTTTTGACGCCGCACAAAAGTGCAAGGCATTTATCTCGGTTGAAATGAACATGGGACAGATGATACAGGATGTTGAACTTGCCGAAAAGTGCCTTCGTCCCGTATATCTTTGCAACCGCACGGGCGGCATGATTCCTTCTCCCGAAGATGTATTAAAGGTAATCGACAAAGTAAACGGAGGTGAAATGTAATGGCAGAATTTCATAAACCAAAGGCGTTAACCGATGCACCGCTTCATTATTGTCCGGGATGCACACACGGCATTATTCACCGTCTTGTTGCCGAGGCGATAGACGAACTCGGCATTCAGGGAAGAACAATTTGCATTGCGTCTGTGGGATGCTCCGTTATGGCATACGATTATTTTGATGTTGACTGTATTCAGGCGGCTCACGGACGTGCTCCGGCAGTTGCAACGGGTGCCAAGCGTTCGGATCCTTCAAAGATAGTTTTTACTTATCAGGGCGACGGCGACCTTGCATCGATCGGTACCGCAGAGATCGTTCATTCTGCGGCAAGAAGAGAAAATATTACGGTTATATTTGTAAATAATGCAATCTACGGAATGACCGGCGGCCAGATGGCACCGACAACGCTTCCCGGCATGGTAACACAGACTTCTCCTTACGGACGTGATGTAAAGACGGTCGGCTATCCCATGAAAATGTGTGAGATGCTTTCAAAGGTTGACGGCGCCGCATACTTAGAAAGAGTTGCCGTAAACAACGTAGGAAACGTAAGAAAGGCAAAGGCTGCAATCCTTCATGCTTTCAAAAATCAGGTTGAAGGCAAGGGTTTTTCGCTTATCGAGGTAATTTCTTCCTGTCCCACAAACTGGGGAAAGAGTCCCGAAAAAGCTCTCGAATTTATTCAAACGGATATGATTCCTTATTATCCGCTCGGAGTATACAAGGACATTTATGCGGAAGGAGGTAACAACTGATGGCAACAACAGCAATGTTATTTGCAGGATTCGGCGGACAGGGAATTTTGTTTGCCGGAAAATTCATGGCATATAAAGGCTTAATCGAAGAAAAACAGGTTTCATGGCTTCCTTCATACGGTCCCGAAATGAGAGGCGGTACGGCAAATTGCAACGTTATCATATCCGATGAACCGATAGGCTCTCCCATCGTAAACAAGCCCGATGTTCTTGTCGCAATGAATTTGCCTTCTCTTGAAAAGTTTGAGAATACGGTTGTTCCGGGAGGTAAAATATTTATCGATTCAACCCTTATAAATAAAAAGGTTTCCCGTACCGATGTCGAAGTTTTTTATATTCCCGCAACAAAGACGGCAAGCGATATGAACATAAGCTCGCTTGCAAACATGATAATGACCGGCAAGCTCATAAAGGAAGTTCCGGGCTTTGAAATGGACAGTGTCGACAAGGTGCTCGGAAAAATTATTTCGGCACGTCATGCGGATATGCTTGAGTTCAACAAAAAGGCTCTTGAAATCGGTTACAATATGTAAAGGAAACGGAGGAAAACAAAATGAATATAAATTTAAAGCTTACAAAGAATCCGAAGGCTAAGCCCACAGACGAGTCAAAGCTCGGATTCGGTGCGGTATTTTCGGATCATATGCTTATCCGTAAGTGGACTCTTTCAGACGGCTGGCAGGATCCCGAAATCGTCCCTTATGACAATTTTGTGCTTTCTCCCGCCGCAGCGGTTTTTCATTATGGCGCGGAAATATTTGAAGGACTCAAGGCTTACAGAACGGCGGACGGAAATGTTCAGCTTTTCCGTCCCATCGAAAACGTACGCAGAATGAATAATTCCGCAGAACGTCTTTGCATGCCCGAGATGCCCGAAGATGAAATGCTTGAATGCATAAAGAAGCTTATTTATGTTGAGCAAGACTGGGTTCCTCATTCGGAAGGCACATCCCTTTATATCCGTCCTTTCCTTATCGGCACGGATCCGAAGCTTGGTGTTCATACCGTTCACGAGTGCACATTCTGCATTATTTGTTCTCCTTCGGGAAGCTATTATGCGGAAGGTCTTGCGCCAGTAAAAATTATGATAGAGGATGAAGACGTACGTGCTGTTCGCGGCGGTACGGGATATGCAAAGTGCGGCGGAAATTATGCCGCATCCTACAGAGCCGGTGAAAAGGCTGCACGCAAAGGCTATTCTCAGGTGCTTTGGCTTGACGGTGTAGAGAGAAAATATATCGAGGAAGTGGGCGCAATGAACGTTATGTTTAAGATTAACGGCACCATAGTTACACCCGCACTTCTCGGATCGGTACTCCCGGGAATTACGCGTAAATCATGTATCGAGCTTCTTCGTCAAAAGGGATACAAGGTTGAAGAAAGAAAGATTTCCGCGGATGAGCTTTTTGAGGCAGCAAAGAACGGAACTCTCGAAGAAGCATGGGGTACGGGTACGGCAGCGGTTGTTTCTCCGATCGGCGAGCTTATTTTCAAGGATCACGAATACAAAATCAACAATTTTGAAATAGGAAAGACAACTCAGATGCTTTATGACACGCTGACGGATATTCAATGGGGAAGAACTCCCGACAAGAACAATTGGATTGTTAAGATAGACAGCAATAAGTAATACATTTTCGAAGGGATTAGTGCAATGGATGAAGAACTGAAAGAACTTGCGGAACGCATAAAGGCTCTTCGGGATGCGTGTGACTACAGCGCGGAATATGTTGCGCGTGAGCTTGGGACAGACACAGAAACATATCTCGGATATGAAGAGTGCGCCGCAAATGTTCCCATAAGCGTGATATATTCGATGTCAAAGCTTTACAACGTTGACTTTTCCGAAATCATGACGGGTACGAGCGCAAAGCTTCGTACCTATCAGGTTGTGAGGAAGGGCGAGGGTCAGAACGCAGACAGATATCCCGGATATAAATTCGAAAATCTTGCGTATCGCTTTACACACAAAATCATGCAGCCGTTCCTTGTAACGCTCGATCCTTCGGATAAGCCGGCGGATCTTGTGAGCCACAAGGGAGAGGAATTCAATCTGGTTATTTCGGGTAGTGTCGTGGTCGTCTTTGACGACAAGGAGATTATTTTGAACACAGGCGACAGTATCTATTTTAATCCGACTTATATGCACGGGCAGAAGTGCTACGGTGACAAACCCGCAACATTTCTTACCATGATTGCTGAATAGCGGGAATAACCATGATTGGAGAATAAAAATGTTAGAAAAATATTTACCCAGAATTACCTTTGATTCTTACGAAGATTTTAAGAAGAATTATAAAGTAAACGCGCCCGAAGATTTTAACTTCGGCTTTGACATTGTTGACGGATGGGCCAAAGAGAAGCCCGAGCTTAAGTGTCTTTTGTGGGTGGATGACAACGGCCACGAAAAGAGCTTTACATTCTCGGAAATGTCAAGGCTTTCAAATCAAGCCGCAAATTATTTTAAATCACTCGGACTCAAAAAAGGTGACGTTGTGCTTCTTATTCTTCGCAGACGCTGGGAATATTGGGTTGCGGCAACCGCGCTTATCAAGCTTGGCGTAATTTTGATTCCGGCAACGCTCCAGCTTACCAAAAAGGACATAGTTTACAGATGCAATGCGGCAAACGTAAAAATGATAGTCTGCGTTGATGATGCATATGTTATAGAGCAAACGGAGCTTGCAAAGAGCGAAATGCCGGGAGTTAAATATTTTGCGCTTGTCGATAACGTAAAGAGAGACGGTTGGATCGACTTTAACGAAGAATTTGTGAAGTGTTCGGATGAATTCGTGCGACCCACGGGGGCAGAAAAAACAATCGGCACGGATATTATGCAGCTTTATTTTACGTCAGGCACAACCGGAATGCCGAAAATGGTTACACATAACTATTTTCATCCGCTCGGTCACATTGTAACGGCCTTATACTGGCAGCGGGTAAAGGAAGGACATCTTCATATGAGCGTGTCGGATTCGGGCTGGGCAAAGTTTGGCTGGGGCAAAATCTACGGACAGTGGATATGCGGAGCAACCGTATTTTGCTACGACATGAAAAAATTTGTCCCCACAAAATTGCTTCAGATGATGCAGGATTATCGTCTTACAACTTTCTGTGCACCGCCTACCATGTATAGGTTTATGCTTCAGGAGGATGTTAAGTCTTATGACCTTTCGAGCATCGAAAACTTTGCGACTGCGGGCGAGCCGTTAAATCCCGAGGTATACAATAAGTGGCTTGAGTTTACGGGCGGCAAAATCCATACCGGTTTTGGTCAGAGTGAGGGAACGGTTCTTTTTGCCGATTTCCCCTGGTTTGAACCTATTCCGGGCGCCATGGGCAAGCCTTCACCGATTTATGACATACGTCTTATAAATTCCGAAGGCAAGGAATGTGAAAGCGGTGAAGAAGGCGAAATCACGATTTGCAATGTTAAGAAAAATCCACCCGTCGGACTTTTTGTTGGATATTACAAAAACGAAGAACAGACTTTTGCCGCAATGGGAAACGGGGATTACAATTTAAAAGACGTTGCATGGTATGACAATGACGGCTATTACCGTTTTGTGGGACGTCATGACGATGTTATAAAGTGTTCAGGTTACAGAATCGGACCCTTTGAGGTTGAAAGTGCATTGATTGAACATCCGGCGGTTGTTGAGTGTGCAATTACGGCGGCTCCGGATCCCATAAGAGGCCAGGTAGTAAAAGCAACGGTAGTGCTTGCAAAAGGATATAAGCCGTCGGACGAGCTCATAAAAGAACTTCAAAATCATGTAAAGCATGCGACGGCACCTTACAAGTATCCGAGAATCATAGAATTTGTCGATGAACTTCCCAAAACTCTCGGCGGAAAGATAAAGAGAGCGGAGATCAGGGCAGAGGATATGAAAAATAAAAAGAATTGAGTAAATTTTAAAGACTTTCGAAATTTATCGGAAGTCTTTTTTTGGCTGACAGGAGGGCATTTCATAACTTCGGCTTAAATAAGTCTAAAGAATTTTGTATCCGCTTGCCCGGAATTTGTATAAAAGGTACAATTATTGGGGAAGTTTAAATTTAAGAGGAGGCAGGAAATGGCAAAGGAAGACCTCATATTTGACGTTGATCAGATGCAGGAAATTGAGGCGGGGCGCACGGCCGGACTTGATGTGTCTTTTTATGCAAAAAAAGAATTTCTTGCAATCCAGATGAGAGAAATAAGGCTTGGACTCATGTCGAATATTGACGTGAGTGTTTATGCCGATCCGAGATATGACTGGTTCCAGATGGAAGAAATCAGGCTCGGAATGAAAGAGGGACTTGATTTTACGCTTTATTCCGACATAACAATTCCTTATGACAAAATGCGTGTGATAAGAGAAGGACTTTTGTACGGAATTAATATTTCAAGGTATAAGTCGCTTGATGCGGGGGTTTTGAGGGAACTTGTAAGAGCGCTAAAAGCAAAGGTTTCGATTACGGAATATGTAAAGGCAGGCTATGTTGAAGAGCAGCTTACTGAAATTTGCACGGCGCTTGAACATAAAGTAAATATAGAACCGTATTTGTCAATTGACCTTCGCGGTGTTGCGATAAGGGAAATCCGTCTCGGCCTTGAAGAAGGCATAGACCCAAACGTTTATGCGAGTATAGATTATAACTGGAAGCAAATGCGGGAAATCCGCCTCGGACTTGAACACCGGTGCGATGTGACAAAATACTTAAATAACCTTTATTCCTGGCAGCAGATGAGGGAAATCCGCCTCGGGCTTGAAGATGGACTTGATGTGAGCGCATATTCAGGCTTTGTATATGTTGCGTCCGATATGGAAAAAATCAGGCTTGCGTTATTAAGAGGCAATATAAAACATGATTTTACGCCCGAAAATGAAGAAAATACCGGAAATCCGAAAAGTACGGAAGATTATGCAAACAAAATAATTACAGATAAACATCCCGACAGCCGTATACATGTATTTGTGAGCAATGACGAAACAGAAGCGTGTATTGAGATAAAGTGCGGTACGGATGCCGTATTTACTTATGACGAAATCGTGCGTGCACTTAATGCATACGGTGTCAGGCACGGAATTATAAAAGAAAATATCAAAGATCTGATAAATAAGAAAAAATATAACCGCACGATACTTGTGGCAAAGGGAAAAGCTGACACACGCGGAGAAAACGGAAGATATGAATTTTTCTTTGATACGGAGCGGAATTATAAGCCTGTTATATTACCCGACGGAACGTGTGATTATTCTGCGGGTAAATTGTTTGAAACGGTCGGAAATGGGCAAAAAATAGCGGTTTATCATGCGGCAACCTTCGGTAATGCGGGATATACCGTGACCGGAACAATTATTCCTTCAAATAAGGGAAAAGAAAAAAGCGTGCTTATGGGACGCGGATTTTCTCTTCTTCCGGACGGGAAAACGTATGTTTCGTGTATGGCGGGAAAGATTGAATTGTTATCCGAAAACCATATAGAAATTACAAGAATGTGCATGCTCGATGAAGTGAGTGCGGCGTCGGGAAAAATAGAATTTGAAGGAAGTGTCGTCGTTAACGGAAATGTGGGAAAGGGAAGCGTAATTCATGCGACCGAAGACATAATCGTAAACGGAATTACGGAAGCCGCGGAAATTGTCGCCAAAGGGAATGTTATTTTAAAGGGCGGCGCGCTCGGAAAAGACGGAGGAATCATAAAATCGGGTAAAAGCATTACGGGTAATTTTTTTGAATATATGCGTGTGATCGCGGGCGAAAACATAGAGGCAAATTATTCTTTGAATTCAGATCTTACGGCGGGCGAACTGGTTACTATGCGCGGGAAGACCGGAATGATTGCGGGCGGAACGATAATTTCCAAAAAAGGCGTTATAGTATATGATCTCGGAAACAGGGCAAAAATTCCGACATATTTGAAGCTCGGCGTAAGCGATGACCTGATTAAAGCGCGGCACAATAGCGAACTCAAAATCAGGGAAGCCGAAAAACAGCTTAACATACTGAAAAATGCATATAATGATTTTCAAAAAAAATATGCTCCCGAAGTCAGGAATACAATGGAAATGTATTTGAAGCTTGAAAATGCGATTTATACAAAAGAGCAGGAAAGTGTAAACTTAAAAACAGAGCTCGATATGTATGACACGGAAATCGCGAACAGGATGGGCGCCCGTGTTGTTGTCGGAGGCGTACTGAACGAGGGCGTGATAATTTCGATCGACAATGTAAAAACTTCCGTGCATGACATAAAGGATGTGACGTTACGGCGTGTACAAAATAAAATTGAAGCATTTGCAAATTGAAAACGGGGCACTTACAAATTGACGTAAAAGGTAGTGCAGGACAGTTTGTTAAAAAAAGGATTCGTAAAAGAAGGGAGTGGGGCATATGAAAATATTGGTTACGGATGATTCAAAAATTAACCGGGAGATACTTTGTGAGATGCTGTCGACGGATTATGATGTCGATGCTGTATCCGACGGAGCGGAGGCTTTAAAATATCTTGAAAGGAATATTTCTGATATTTCTGCCGTACTTCTGGACCTTCATATGCCGAATGTTGACGGATTTATGGTCCTTTCCGAAATGGAAAAAAAGGGATGGATTAAACAGATTCCGGTTCTCATAATAAGCGGAGAAACAAAGGTGGAGGCGGAGCAAACCTGTCTTAAAGCGGGAGCCGCGGATTTTATTCACAGACCTTTTGACGAAATAATAGTCAAAAATCGTATCGCAAACAGCATAAATCTCTATAATTATAAAAATCGTTTGGAAGAAAAGGTGGAAGAACAAACGCTTGTAATGAAACGCCAATATTCGCTTTTGCAATTTCAGGCAAGCGAAATCAAAAAGAACAGCGAGCATTTAATCGAAATGCTTGCGAGCGTTATGGAAAACAGAAGTCTCGGCGGTGGCCGTCATATAAGGCGTGTAAAGGGATTTACGGAAATTTTGGCAAAGAAGGCGGCGGAAACTTATCCGGAATATAATCTTGACGAGAAAAAAATAGAAAATATAGTTGCGGCAAGTACGCTTCACGATATCGGAAAAATTGCGATTACGGATAGGATCCTGCTTAAGCCAGGGCGTCTTACGCCCGAAGAATTTGAATATATGAAATCGCATACGACAAGAGGATGCGAAATAGTAAGCGGAATCGACAATATTATGGACGAAAATTTCCGCAAGCTTTGCTATGACATATGCAGGCATCACCATGAGCGCTATGACGGAAAAGGATATCCGGACGGCTTAAAGGGAGAAACAATTCCGCTCTCGGCTCAGCTTGTATCCGTTGCGGAGGTTTATGACGGACTTGTGTGCGAAAAGGTTTATAAGGACGCCATCCTTCCGGAAAAGGCATATCATATGATTATCGACGGCGAGTGCGGTATTTTTTCGCCAAAGCTTATGGAAGTATTGCGGCTTTGCAAGCGTGAACTTGAAAAATTTGCGGATGAGGTTAAATAACCTGCGGACAGCGTTAAACAAGCTTTACTTTTATGTAGCCCGCAATGAGGCTTGCGATAACCTGTGCGCCGAGGATATTTGGATGCAGGCCGTCAGACTGGTACATTTTGTTTAATTGATCTTCGGGAAGCAGCAAAAATTCTTTGTGAAGGTCGATGTAATGGAGATTATTTTCGCGAGCCAGCTTTTTGATCAACGGAATAAGGCGGGCGAGATAAGGTTCTTTGTGTTTCGGCCATATGCAATTCATTATGGGAATGGGAGAAACAAGGAAAACTGAGGCATTTGGCGCAGAAGCCTTTATGTCGTCTATTATCTTTTGATAGCAGGGCACAAAAAGATTTTTGTGCAAAATCATGTTTTGATTGGGGGCTTTTTGTCCTGTTTCCGGGCAAAAGCCGTCCGATGCGTCATTGGTTCCGAGCATTATTATATAAATGTCACCGCTTAATTTAAGCGCTTCCGAGTAGCGCTCCTGCATCATATAGGGAAGTCCCATCGCAATCCCGTTATATTCCGTATTTATTACACACGAACCGGTTACGCCTTTATTGTAAACTGTGTAATTTTTTCCGAGATATTCATTTAAAGCAGACGGGTAAAATGCCGATTTATCGTCTCCGAGACCGAAGCCTTCGGTAATCGAATCCCCCATGCATACGATTTTCTTGCGTGCTTTTGATGATGTATTCATAACTGCCCCCAATACGTGTTTTAAGGAATAAAAAGAAAAAATTTTTAAAAGAATAAACGGGTACGTGAATTCTCGCGTACCCGTTCAGTTTATCACATGTTTTGTCAAAACAACAGTAAATAAAACCAAAAATCGGTATTAATTTTACCTTATTTGCTTTGGTTGTTCTTTTCGTTTTGCTGCATCATCATCGCACGAACCTTGAGCGAAAGTCCGAAAAGATTTATGAAGCCTTCGGCATCGTGATGGTCATAAAGATCACCTGTCGTGAACGATGCGATTGATTCGTTGTAAAGGCTGTAAGGAGAAGAGGTTCCCTGCTTTATGATGTTGCCCTTGTAAAGCTTTAATTTTACTTCGCCGGTAACATATTTATCGGCTTCTTCCACAAATGCCTGCAAAGAAGCGCGAAGAGGAGTGAACCATTTGCCTTCGTATACGATGTCGGCAAATTTGTCTCCGATTCCCTTTTTGTATGCGAGAGTGTCACGGTCAAGGATTAATTCCTCAAGCTGTTCGTGAGCTGCCATAAGAATTGTTCCGCCGGGTGTTTCGTATACGCCGCGGGATTTCATGCCAACCACTCTGTTTTCAACGATATCCACGATTCCGATTCCGTTTTGTCCGCCGAGAGTGTTAAGCTCTCTTATGATATCGGATGCCTTCATCTTTTTGCCGTTTAATGCTACGGGAGCACCTTTTTCAAAGGAAAGGGAAATTATGGTATCTTTGTCAGGTGCTTTTTCGGGGGTGACGCCGAGCACCAAAAGGTTGTCGTAATCGGGTGCGTTTGCGGGGCTTTCAAGCTCGAGACCCTCATGGCTTATGTGCCACAAGTTTCTGTCACGTGAGTAGGAATGGCTTGCGTCAAAAGGAAGATCGATGTTGTGCTTTTTGCAATATTCGATTTCGTCTTCTCTTGATTGCATCTTCCATGTGTCGGTGAGACGCCAGGGAGCGATTATCTTGATATCGGGAGCGAGAGCCTTTATTCCGAGCTCAAATCTTACCTGGTCGTTGCCTTTTCCGGTTGCACCGTGGCAAATTGCTACGGCTCCCTCTTTGCGTGCGATTTCGACAAGCTTCTTTGCAATCAAAGGACGTGCCATAGATGTGCCGAGAAGATATTTGTTTTCGTAAACGGCGCCGGCCTTTACGCAAGGGATAACATAGTCGTCGACGAATTCGTCAACAACGTCCAAAATATAGAGCTTTTCCGCACCCGAATATTTTGCGCGCTCTTCGAGTCCGTCAAGCTCGTTTCCCTGACCTACGTCTATGCAGCAGCATATTACGTCGTAATCGTAGTTCTCTTTGAGCCACGGGATTATGGCGGTTGTGTCGAGTCCGCCCGAATAAGCAAGTATAACTTTTTCTTTTGCCATTTTGATTATCTCCTTATTATATGGGGTTGTTTTACGTCCGGTTTTTTTGTGACGCTTTTTGTTACTTGAAACTTTGCATTACTATACGACAAAATT
>CAVJHK010000013.1:20270-21586 GCA_963649295.1 Lachnospiraceae bacterium
GTATTTTTTTTCAAAAAAGGTCGGATTTGAAATGTGACCGTGCTTTGCTTGACCGAAAAGGGGATATTTATTATAATGAATCGGTGCGAAAGGAAAAAGGCATGAAACGTATTTATGAAAGAACAAAAGAAAGTCTGAATAAGCTTATTAATATAATAAAATTTGATGTTTCGACAAAAGAACGTGAGGACAGAGAATACCGGACGGCTCTCAATATTATGGGAATTGCCGCAATAGTCTGCTTTATCGCAACATGTATAAACATATATGCGGAGTCTTGGGTTATGGCTATTGCCACGCTTGCGTCAAGCATTGTTTTTTTTATAAACCGAATATTGATCCCAAGGGCAACATCCAAAAATATAATATATAATCTGATACAGGTAGTTTTTGGGCTGCTCTTTTCTTTCTTTTATATATACGGCGGAAATTCCGGTTTTGCGGCACTTTGGATTTTGCTTATTCCGGTGGCTTTGAATGCTGTTTTTTCGTTTGAACGGACACTGCCGCTCGAACTCTATTTTCTTTTGTTTCTTGTTTTGATCAGTTATACGCCTCTGAAAAATCTGGTTGTTTTTGAGTACAGCAGGGATTTTGTTTTCAGATTTCCGATTTTGTATTTTACGCTTTGGCTGCTTTCCGCAAGACTCGGGATTAACGAAAAAAAAGCGGAAATAGACAAAATTTCCGGATATAATGAGCTTGAAAATGCCGTGTTGAACGAAAGAAAAAAGAATTACGAAAATTCCGTCAGGACAATTACAACGATTGTAAATGCAATGGAAGCAAGAGATCCCTATACCAAAAACCATTCCGAAAGGGTTGCGTCTTATTCAAAGGAAATAGGACGACGTATGGGATTTGATAAGGAAAAACTGAATCGCCTTTATCTTGCGGGACTTGTGCATGACATCGGAAAAATAAATCTTCCGGACGTTGTATTAAACAAACCGCGCGAGCTTACAGAAGATGAATGGAAGCTTGTCAGAAGACATCCCGAAATGGGATATAGTATTGTATGGGAATATGACAGTGTTGTACGCGGTATCGGCGATGCCACAAGATTTCACCACGAACGCATCGACGGCAGCGGCTATCCGTACGGACTCAAAGGGAACAAAATCCCCGAATTTGCAAGGATTGTAGCTGTTGCGGACGCATATGACGCCATGACCTCAAAAAGAGTTTTTAAGGACGAAAACGGCTCGGAATATGCAAAAAATGAATTGTTGAGCGGACGTGGGAGCCAATTTGACGAAAAAATCGTTGACATATTTGTGGATATGATTGACAATCATGCGGTTGATGAAATAAAG
>CAVJHK010000013.1:21596-47887 GCA_963649295.1 Lachnospiraceae bacterium
AAATTTATCTTGCCTCGGGTTCACCGAGAAGGCGTGAAATATTAAAACAACAAGGCATAAAATTCAAGGTGATTGCTTCCGAAAAAGAAGAAAAAATCCTGTATCACGAGCCCGAAAAGGTTGTTGTGTCACTTGCCGAAATGAAGGCTAAATACGTATATGACAGCATAAAACCTAAAGCCTGCGGGGATTTTCTTGTAATCGGCGCGGATACCGTTGTATCCTGCGACGGAGAAATATTCGGAAAACCAAAAAGCGAAGCTGACGCTTTTAGAATGATAAAAAGGCTTTCGGGACGGTCTCATGACGTATTTACGGGGGTAAGCATCAAAATACGCGAGCGTGACGTCGAAACTAATCTTAGTTTTTATGAAAAGACAGAAGTATACGTCACCGAGATCAGTGATGAGGAAATTTTTGATTACATAAAGACTGGAGAGCCTATGGACAAAGCGGGAGCATATGCCATACAGGGGCTGTTTTCTCAATATGTCACAAAAATAAACGGGGATTATCTGAATGTAATCGGACTTCCGCTTGCACGGATAATGGGAGAACTTAAAAAATATAAAATAAAACTTGCATAATTATGCAAAAGGTTGTATATTCTATGCGTTCCGATTTTGGGCGCAGAACAGGAGTTTAATCAAAATGGAACAACATTCAAGGACAAAAGCAAACGAAAAAGGATTTCCGACAATAGCATTAATCGGAATATTTTTTATAACGCTGTTTGCGCTTCTTATCGGAAAAAAATATCTTTCCGACGATTTTAACGTGATTTTGAGCTGGTGGCTGGGGATGCTTGGCTGCGGAATCGCTTTTTATCCGCTTTCGCATGCTGCATTTAACCGGTTTTCCGACGGCGGATATGTGATAGCAAAGGCTCTCGGAATCGAAATGTCGTCGTGGTTTATATGGACGCTTTCAACCTTTAAATTATTTAAGTTTACCCACACAAATACGATAATCTGTTTAAGTATTTGTGCCGTGCTGAATTATGTAATTTATTTTATTTATTGCAAAAAGAAAAACAAACCGTATTTTGGCACAATGAATACGGATAAATTTGCAAAAGCGGTATTTTATGAGGCAGTGTTCCTCTTTGTCTTTATGGCTTTTTGCTATATGAAGAGCTTCCGCGTCACAATCACAAACGATACGGAAAAATACATGGATTTCGGCTTCCTTGCAAGCATTATGAATTCCGAATATATGCCGCCTTCGGATATGTGGTATTCGGGCGAATACATAAATTATTATTATTACGGAATTTATGTTGCGGGATATCTGGGAAAGCTTGCAAATACAACGGCGGGATATGCATATAACCTTGACCTTATGACGATATGCTCACTCGGTTTTGTGCAAAGTTATGCACTTGTTGCGGAGCTTATACGTTATGCGGGATATGAGTACAATAAAAGAAACAAAGAACGTGCTTTAAAGAATGCGTTTCTTACCGAAACAAAACTGAATGTGCTTATGCATGCGGGCGGGGTGCTCGCGGGTCTTTCCGTATTTATTGCGGGAAATATGCATTATGTGCTTTATGCATGCATTTATCCGTTTATGGAAAAGGTGATGGGACTTGAGGTTCAGTTTTATTGGTTCCCCAATTCAACAAGATTTATTACGGACGGTACATCTTCAAGCGACGGAACGCTTATACATGAATTCCCAAGCTATTCGTTTGTGCTTGGCGACCTTCATGCGCACGTGACGGACATAACAAATGTTTTGCTTATAATAAGCGTGCTTTTCGGATTTGTTCTTAACCGCAGGGAGAGAATGGAAAACGCAAGAAAATCGTGCAATTTTGAAATTGCGACAAAGGACTTTCTTATAAAGGAAGCACTTGATCCCGCAATAATTATTGCGTCATTCTTAATAGGTATAATCAGAATGACGAACTCATGGGATTTTCCGATTTATTTTGTTGTGTCGGGAGCAATTCTCATGTTCTCGAATGCGATCATAACGGGCTTTAACATGGATACGTTAAAAATTACCGGTGTGCATGCGGCTGAGTGTGTTGTCATAAGTATAATTGTTTCATTGCCGTTTACGTTTTTCTTTGACAGCATGACGGCAGGAATAGGAGTGTGTGAATATCATTCGAATCCTTACGAGCTTGCCGTGCTTTGGGCACTTCCGCTTTCCGTTTCGATAGGTCTTTATGTGATTGCGATAAACCGCTATAGGGAAGACAAAAAAAGCCTTATGCAGTCTATGAGCAAAAAGGGAAATGTTAAAAAAGAAGTAATCGGCGAGGATCAATATATTTATTCGACCGTTAAACCAAAAAAAGGTGAACAGGGCGTTCCGAAAAAGAAAATAAATGATCTTTATTCGTTTATTTTTAGATCGGAGCTCACCGACCTTTATATTCTTACGCTTGCGATCTGTGCGGCGGGGCTTGTGCTTATGTGCGAGCTTATTTATGTAAAAGATATATACGGCGGCTACTACCAGCGTACAAATACGATGTTCAAGCTCGGATATCAGGCATTTATTCTTTTTGCTATTGTAATGTCGTACGGAATAACACGTCTTGTGGGATTTTATGAAACAAAGAAGCAATTGAAGCTTTCGATTGCAGCACTATGCTTTCTTGTATGGACCTTCGGATATTTTAAGATATCATGCGACAGTTATGTCGGTGACCTTACGGATTCCGATTCCAAGGTGCGCACGCTTGATTCGTATGAAACGATAGTTGAAGCGGAAAAGGCAAACGGATATATAAATTCCGATTATAATTATGAGACTGACGAAAGAACGGATGTTCTCGACAAAATGATAAAATGGATAAATGAAAATGTTGAGAAGGATGCCATAATCGCACAGATGCCGTCGACGGCATATAAGCCTTTTGCGACGATTTCGGCATATACGGGCAGAAGTGCTGTTATCGGCTGGAGCAATCACGAATGGCTGTGGAGAAACGGCGGTACTCTTGACTATCCCGAAAGTGTACGTGAAAGAGTTTATGCGATGCTCGGAACACCGCAGAATGACGAAAACGGCAAGGAGTTTTTTGCGGGCGGTCTTTATAATACCGACGATGTTGATACGGCAAGGGCGATATGTAAAAAATATAACATTGATTATATATATGTCGGATATACGGAAACTCTTCTCGGAACCGAATTTTTTGAGACGGAGACGGAAGGATACAGGTATTACCGCGGTACGTGGTATAAGCCGAATGATTACTTGAACCACGATGTTTTAAAGAGCCTCGGTGAAGTGGTTTATGATGCGGGGACATGCAGCTATGCGGGATATCATTATGTTTGGGACAGCGAAGCAGGCAATTATGTATATAACGATGACGGAACGCTTGTAAGGGAATACGGATACGATTATGAATATGAAGCATATATCGTAAAGGTAAATAAGGATTAAAATGAGGTAATATATGATAAAGGTCGGAATAATAGGCGCAACGGGATATGCGGGAAACGAGATTGTGCGGCTTCTCCTTGCACATCCGGAAGCAGAAATTGTATGGTATGGAAGTAAGTCTTATGTCGGGCAAAAATATGCCGATGTGTTTAAGAACTGCTTTAAGATTGTGGATAACGAATGTCTTGATGACAATATTTCGGAGCTTTCAAAAGAAGCAGATGTTATTTTTACGGCAACGCCCCAAGGATATTGTGCGGGAATAATGAGCGACGAAGTACTCGCAAATTCAAGGGTAATCGACCTTTCGGCGGATTTTCGTCTTAAGGATGTTTCGGTTTATGAAAAATGGTACAAAATCACCCACAAATCGCCGGAATTCATCAATGAGGCTGTTTACGGCTTATGCGAAATAAATCGTGAAAAGATAAAGAAGACAAGGCTTGTCGCAAATCCGGGATGCTATACGACGTGCTCCATATTGACCGTTTATCCGCTTGCGAAGGAACACCTAATCGACCTTTCCACACTTATTGTGGATGCCGCATCCGGAACATCCGGAGCCGGCAGAAGCGCAAAAACGGATAACCTTTACTGCGAAGTAAACGAAAATTTCAAAGCCTACGGTGTTGCAACACACAGACATACGCCGGAAATCGAAGAACAGCTGTCGATTTGTTCCGGTGAAAATGTGGTAATCAATTTTACGCCGCATCTTGTTCCGATGAACAGGGGAATACTTGCGACGGCATATGCAAGCGTAAAGCCAGGGGTCACAAAGGAAGAAATAAGAGAAGCTTACAATAAATATTATGCCGGTGAGCGTTTTATAAGAGTTTTAAACGAAGGCGTAAATCCCGAAACAAAGTGGGTGGAAGGATCAAATTTTGTCGATATCAACTTTGTGCTTGATACACGCACAAACAGGGTGATTATGATGGGCGCGCTCGACAATATAGTAAAGGGCGCTGCGGGACAGGCTGTGCAAAACATGAATTTGCTTTTCGGACTGCCCGAGGATATGGGATTAAAGCTTGTACCGATGTTCCCGTGATATAGGGAAATTAAAATTTTCCTGTGATATGGCGGGAAGGTTTATCGTGATATAGCGGGAATGTTTATCGTGATATGGCGGGAATTAAGGCATACGGCTGCTTTTAAGTACTCTTTAAGCCGACAAGCTTTTGGCTTAAACTTTATCATATATGAAAGCGAAGCAAAATGGACAGAATTATAATAAGAGCGATGATGCCGTCGGATTATACGAAAGTATATAAGCTTTGGCAATCGATAGAAGGATTCGGAATCAGAAGCATTGACGACTCCGAAAGCGGCATAGAAAAGTTTTTGAACAGGAATCCGAATATAAGCGTTGTTGCACTTACGGAAAATGAAATAGTGGGTTCTGTTCTTTGCGGACATGACGGGAGAACCGGATATCTTTATCATGTATGTGTGAGACGCGATATGCGCCGTCACGGAATCGGACGTCGGATGGTTGTGCGTGCGATGCAGCAGTTAAAGGATGAAGGAATAAATAAGGTTTCTCTTATCGCATTTTCTGATAATTCCGTCGGAAATGCTTTTTGGCATGATGTGGGCTGGAAAGAAAGAAGCGACGTAAATTATTATGATTTTGTTTTAAATAACGAAAATATAACCGCGTTTAACGGGAAAGAGGAAAAGTAACATGATAAAAGAAATTGAAGGCGGAGTTACAAGTGCAAAAGGATTTTCGGCGGCGGTTACGAAGGCGGGAATCAAATATAAAGACAGAACCGATATGGCAATGGTATATTCTGAAGTGCCCTGTGTTTCTGCGGGCACATATACGACAAATGTCGTAAAGGCGGCTCCGGTAATCTGGGACAGAACGATTACGGATTCCGAAAAAAAAGTAAACGCCGTTGTAATAAATGCGGGTATAGCAAACGCATGCACGGGTGAAGAGGGCTTAAGGTATTGCCGTGAAACCGCCGATGCCGCAAAGGAAGTATTAAATCTTACGGATTCCGAAGTGCTTGTTGCGTCCACGGGCGTAATAGGAAAACAGCTGCCTATCGAAAAAATTGTTGCGGGAACGAAGGTGCTTGCGGGAAAGCTTTCGGGAACAAAGGATGCGGGAACGGAAGCCTCAAAAGCCATAATGACAACGGATACTCACAACAAACAGATTGCGTTTGAATTTGACATATCGGGCGTAAAGTGCACAATCGGCGGAATGTGCAAGGGGTCCGGAATGATTCATCCGAATATGTGCACGATGCTTGCTTTTATTACAACCGATGCGGATATCGATAAAAATCTTATGCTTGAGGCACTCAGAGCGGATATACAGGATACCTTCAACATGGTATCGGTTGACGGCGATACGTCGACAAACGATTCTGTGATTTTGCTTGCAAACGGAATGGCGGGAAATACAAAGATTACCGATAAGGAAAGTAACGATTATAAGGAATTTTGCAAGGCGCTGCACTCTGTCACCCTCTTTATGGCAAAGAGCATTGCGGGAGACGGGGAAGGCGCCACAAAATTGTTTGAAGTTGTTGTTAAAAATGCCGCAACAAAAGAAAATGCAAAAACACTTGCACTTTCCGTTATAAAGAGCAGTCTCACAAAGGCTGCTGTTTACGGAAATGACGCAAATGTCGGAAGAATCATGTGTGCGCTCGGATATTCGGGAGTATCATTTGATCCATATAGGGTTAATATTACAATAAAAAGCGAAAACGGCACCGAGGTGCTTGTGGAGCGCGGCGTGCCTGTTGATTTTGATGAAGACACGGCAACCAAAATTTTGTCGGGGAAAGCGGTTACTGCTGTCTGTGACATGGACGAAGGGAATGCATCCGCTACGGCCTGGGGATGCGATCTCACTTATGATTATGTAAAAATAAATGCGGATTACAGGAGTTAATTAAAAAAATGGAATATTCATATTTATCCGGAACAAATCAGGCGGATGTGCTTATTGAAGCCCTTCCTTATATTCAAAAATTCAGCGGCAAGATTGTTGTCGTAAAATACGGCGGTTCCGCAATGGTCGATCCGGAAATTCAAAAAAACGTAATCAAGGACGTGGCGCTTCTTAAGCTTGTGGGAATGAAGCCCGTTATTGTGCACGGCGGCGGCAAGGAAATTTCAAAATGGGTGGGCTTACTCGGAAAAGAGCCCCGGTTTGTCGCAGGCAAGCGTGTTACGGATGCGGAAACAATGGAAGTTGCCGAGATGGTTTTGAATAAGGTCAACAAAAATCTTGTTCAGTTTATGGAACAGCTTGGGATAAAAAGCGTCGGAATATGCGGCAAGGACGGATGCACGCTTCATGTACAGCGTGCCGTTGTGGACGGACAGGATATAGGCTTTGTGGGAGATGTCGATAAGGTTGACGCATCGCTTTTAAAGTCGCTCATCGACCAGGATTTTGTGCCTGTTGTGGCTCCCATCGGACTTGACGACAATTTTCTTGCATACAACATTAATGCGGACGATGCCGCCTGCAAAATTGCCGAGGCGCTCGGTGCCGAAAAGCTTACGTTTCTTACTGATATCGAGGGTGTTTGCAAAGACCCGAAGGATAAGGAAACGCTTATATCGAGACTTTCCGTAAAGGATGCATATGAACTTGTTGCTGACGGCACAATAGGCGGCGGGATGCTTCCAAAAATCAACAATTGCATCGAAGCGATCGAGCAGGGTGTCGGAAGCGTGCATATTCTTGACGGAAGAATGGCACATTGCCTGCTTCTCGAGTTCTTTACGGACAAAGGAATAGGAACGGCAATTTATAGGTAGAGGTTTTTTTATATGAATACAAATGAAGTGATTTGCAAAGCGGAAAATGTCATTATGCATACATACGGAAGATATAAGATAGTGTTCGATCACGGTGACGGGATGTATTTGTATGACGCAGAAGAAAAAAAGTATCTTGACTTTGCAGCGGGAATAGGTGTATTTGCGCTCGGATATAACAATCAAGAGTACAATGAGGCATTGATTTCGCAAATCAATAAAATCACGCATATTTCAAATTATTATTATTCCGTTCCCATGACGGAAGCGGCAGAAAAATTTGTTGCCGCGACCGGCATGGACAGAGTGTTTTTTACGAACAGCGGCACGGAAGCCGTTGAGGGTGCGGTAAAGCTTGCGAGAAGGTATTATTTTAATAAGACCGGAAACGCCGACAGCGAGATAATCGCAATGCAAAAATCCTTTCACGGCCGCACAATGGGAGCCTTAAGCGTCACGGGGACAAAAAGCTACCGCGATCCTTTTGAGCCTTTAATCGGAAATGTCAGATTTGCCGAATTTAACGATATCGAAAGCGTAAAAAAATGCATTACGAACAAGACCTGTGCGATTATCATGGAAACGGTTCAGGGAGAAGGCGGAATTCATCCGGCAACGAAAGAATTTTTGAGCAAGGTACGTGCACTTTGCGATGAAAATGATATTTTGCTTATTTTGGATGAAGTTCAATGCGGAATGGGCAGAAGCGGAAAGTTTTTTGCTTATCAGACATACGGAATAATGCCCGATATCATGACAAGTGCGAAAGGATTGGGAAACGGTGTTCCGGTAGGGGCATTTGGTGCGAAAAATAGTGTTTCGGAAGCTTTTTGCCCCGGTGATCATGGTTCGACATACGGCGGAAATCCGTTTGTAACGGCTGCCGTAAGCAAAGTTTTTGATTTGTTTAAAGAAAAAAATATTCTTAAAAACGTAAATATGGTGGGAGATTATCTTTATACGGCACTTGACGATTTTGCCGAGAGACATAAGGATATCGTGACGGATCACCGCGGAATCAAAATGATGCAGGGACTCGAATTTAACAAAGATGTCCACGAAATTGTGCAAAAGGGCATGGACAACGGACTTGTCACAATTGCCGCGGGAAAAAACGTCATAAGGTTTTTGCCGCCTCTCATTGCCGAAAAGCGTCATGTGGACGAGTGCATCGAAAAGCTTGAATATGCGGTAAAGTGATATTTTAAAACTGCCCGGAGGAATTGTATTTATATGCAATCCGTCCGGGCAGTTTTGATTTTGAGTATTGAATAAGTGCCCGGGCACTAAATTTAAGTGTCTGAGTATTAAATTTACGTGAGGTTCCTTAACGATAATTTCCCGTTCCGAAAAATACATTGTCAAAGAATCTGTATGTCTGTTCCTCTCCGAGTTCTTTTTTGAATACGTCCGTGGAAATGCCGCCCTCGGTGATAAGTCTGTGAGTGTAAGCCTCCATGGCATCAAGCTTTTCGGGAATTTTGTCTGTGGGAAGAAGCTCAATTTCTTTGGCACCCGTGAGGTATGTGCCTAAATATGACTCAAGCATTGTGAGAAGCGCCTCGTCTTCTGCAGATGTTACCTTCTTGTAGCTTCCGGCCGTGCGAATCGAATCGTACCATGCGGACGAAGGCACCGTATCCGTAAGATATATAAAGTCTGAATCAAGCGCTTTTAACTTTTCCACTGTTTGCGTGCGGATTTCGGAGTCACCGATATTAAGATCATAAATTTCCACATAAGCGGTGCGATTCCCAAGCATATACATATAGTCCACGGAAAGAAGCGGCATATCGACTTTTGCGGGAGTAATCGTGAGAGTCAGCATTTGCATAATACCGCCGTTTGCACGCATGAGGCATACGTTTCCGAGACCTTCCGCATCATATTCGTTGATTGTGAATTTCATAAAGCCGTAAACGGTCAGATCCTCAAATTCCGAGCAGTCGACGGGAGTAAGGGTATAGTTACTTTTGATGTCCGAAAGCGCTGCTTCCGCACACTTATTCATTTCCTTTACGTTTCGGTTTGCGTTCACCGACACATAAATTACGAGAAGGAGAATAAGTGCCAAAATTATGATAAGGATGTTTCGCAATATGTGTTTCTTTTTCTTTTGTTTTTTCTTCATGACAGCCTCTTTTATTATTTAACATAGTTTTGTATTATATTTCGATTTCTTCCGCAAAAAATACCGGTCCGTCTTTGCATATACGTTTGTTGAAAACGTTTGAGTGAGCGTCTTTTTCTGTGGATTTGCATACGCATGCAAGGCATGCACCGATTCCGCAGGCCATTCTTTCTTCCATGGAAATTTGTGCTTTTAAGCCCAAATTTACGGATATGTTTTTTATGCCCCGCAGCATCTGAATCGGACCGCAGGCATAAAGACAGGCAGAAGAAGCTTTATAAATCGAATCAAAAAGCTCGACGGTATTTCCGTGAAAGCCCACACTTCCGTCGTCCGTTGACACAAATACACTTCCGTATTTTTCAAATTCTTTTTTTAAGAATGTGTCGGAATTACGGTAACCGAGCAGAACAGTCACTTTTTTATGGGATTCGGAAAGTATTTTTGATAAATAGAGCATAGGCGGAATTCCGATACCGCCGCCAAAAAGTATGGCTTCATTTTCCTGCATGTCATAAAATCCGTTTCCCAAGGGACCCATGATTTTTAGGGAATCGCCCACGTGCATTTTTGATAATTCATGTGTTCCCGCACCGACTGCCCTGAATACGATTCTCAAAATTCCGTTTTCATAATCACATATGCTTATCGGACGCGGAAGAAGGCGGGCAGGATCATTTAAATAAATATTTATGAATTGGCCGGGGCGCGGAGTACAACTAAGCTCCGGCGCCGCAAGGCTCATATCAAAAACGTCTTCCGATATTTTGTTTAATGAAATAATTTTTGCCATAGTTATCTTTCCGATACTTTTTCGGGTTCGGGATATTCTGTACCGAAGGTTTCTGCCGTAATCGATTCGATTTTTTGTGTGAGAGTGGGACGGTCGGACCAGTCTGTGTCAACCGATGCGATTTTGTCAACGTTTTCAAGCCCTTCCGTAACACATCCGAAAGCGGCATATTCGCCGTCAAGGTGAGGTGCTGCGGCATGCATTATGAAAAACTGGCTTCCTGCGGAATCGGGATGCATTGCGCGTGCCATTGAAAGAACGCCTTTTGTGTGCTTTAAATCGTTTTTGAAGCCGTTGTGCGAAAATTCACCTCGGATTGAATATCCGGGGCCGCCCATTCCCGTGCCGTCCGGGCAACCGCCCTGAATCATGAATCCGGGAATTACGCGGTGAAAAATAAGTCCGTTGTAGAAGCCCTTATTTACAAGGTACAAAAAGTTGTTGACGGTATTCGGTGCAATTTCGGGATAAAGCTCTGCCTTTATTGTGTCCCCGTTTTGCATCTTGATTGTGATAATAGGATTTGCCATAAATTTCTCCTTAAAAATTTTTTTGAATGCGCGGGATTAAAAAAATTAAGTATAAGAATCCTGCCACATTCAATTTTAAACCGAGGGAAATTTTAACATAAAGAAATAATCACGGCAAGCATCTGTTTCTTGATTTATGCAAAACAGTTTGATATACTTTTATGGCTTATAGGCATACGGAGAAAATTGTATGAATGACGTAAATTTGAGCATAAAGCTTTTTGATATCGATTTTAAAAATCCCGTTACGGTGGCATCGGGGACATTCGGGTCGGGGATGGAATACGGAGAAATAATAGACCTAAACCGGCTCGGTGCGGTTACGACAAAGGGAGTTGCGATTACACCCTGGGAAGGAAATGCCACACCGAGAGTCGCAGAAATATACGGCGGTATGTTAAATGCGATAGGACTTCAAAATCCGGGTGTTCAGCTTTTTAAAAGCCGTGATATTCCTTTCCTAAAAAAATTCGACACACGCATAATTGTAAATGTATGCGGACACAGCCCCGAAGAATACGTTGAGTGTGTGGAAGCGTTAAATGACGAAGACATTGCGGCATTTGAAATAAATATATCGTGTCCGAACGTAAAAAAAGGCGGAATTCAGTTTGGGACAGATCCCAAGTGCTGCAACGATATCACAAAAATGATAAAGCGTGTTGCGCGTCATCCCGTAATCATGAAATTAAGCCCCAATGTTACGGATATTGCCGATATGGCACGTGCGGCGGAGGACGGTGGAGCGGATGCGGTTTCGCTTATAAATACGCTTACGGGAACGAAAATAGACATTGAAAAAAGACGCTTTCTTCTCGCAAACAAAACGGGCGGAATGAGCGGACCTGCCGTAAAGCCAATCGCGGTGAGAATGGTATATGCGGTCGCAAATGCGGTTAAAATTCCCATTATAGGAATGGGAGGAATTACAACCGCCGAAGACGCAATCGAATTTATGATGGCGGGTGCAAGAATGGTATCCGTCGGAACGGCTAACTTTTTTAATCCTCATGCGACAATCGATATAATCGACGGAATCAAAGACTGGTGCATAAAGCACAATGTGAAAGACATAAAAGAAATCATAGGATGCGTGAAATAAATGGATCTTTTTGATTATATGGCGGAAAAAAATAAAGAAACGGAATCTCCGCTTGCGGCAAGGCTTCGTCCACGCACGCTTGACGAGGTTGTGGGACAACAGCATATAATCGGCAGGGATAAATTGCTTTACAGAGCAATAAAGGCCGATAAGCTTTCGTCGGTTATTTTTTACGGCCCGCCGGGTACGGGGAAAACAACGCTCGCACTTGTTATCGCAAATACAACAAGTGCGGCTTTCGAAAAAATTAATGCGACAACCGCCGGCAAAAAGGACATGGCGGATGTGATCGATGCGGCCAAAAGACGTTATGCCGAATTTCAAAAGAAAACAATTTTGTTTATCGACGAAATTCACAGGTTCAACAAGTCGCAGCAGGATTTTCTGCTGCCCTTTGTTGAAGACGGAACAGTTGTTCTGATCGGCGCAACGACCGAAAATCCGTATTTTGAAGTAAACGGCGCGTTGATTTCGAGATCGATAGTCTTTGAACTTAAGGCTCTCGAAAAGGAAGACATAAAAACGATTTTGCGCCGTGCCGTTGCGGACGCAGAACGCGGAATGGGAGCATATGATGCTGTTGTTACGGAAGATGCGCTTGACTTTATAGCCGATATGGCATCGGGCGACGCAAGAAGCGCAATAAATGCGATTGAGCTCGGAATACTTACGACCAATAGGCAGGCGGACGGTAAAATTCATATTGACATGGATATCGCGTCCGAATGTATCCAAAAACGGGTTCTTAAATATGATAAAGACGGAGACAATCATTACGATACGATATCGGCATTCATAAAGAGCATGCGTGGTTCGGATCCCGACGCAGCGGTATATTATCTCGCAAGGATGCTTGAAGCGGGCGAAGAACCTGAATTCATTGCAAGAAGAATTATGATATGCGCGGCGGAGGATGTGGCGACAGCAGATCCTTATGCCGTTGTGCTTGCCACAAACGCATCACTTGCGGCGGAACGCCTTGGGATGCCGGAAGCCAGGATTATACTTGCGGAAGCAGCAATTTATGTTGCATGTGCGCCAAAGAGCAATTCGGCAATAACAGCAATCGACAATGCGATCGATTGTATAAGAAATTCGCCTCTTCCACCGATACCGGGTTTTTTACGGGACGCGCATTACGGTGGCGCGGCACGCCTTGGGCATGGGACGGGATATCTTTATTCGCATGATTTTCCGAAGCATTATTCGGGACAAACATATCTTCCCGATGAAATAAAAGACAAGATATTCGTTTCGCTTTCTGACAACGGATACGAAAAAAATATGGAGGAGTACAGAAAGTGGCTAAAAGAATAGCATCGATCACAGCTGTTTTGATTCTTGCGGGAATGTATATAGCAACGTTTGTTGCTTCGGTTACGGCATCGGAATTTAAGTCGAATATGTTTTTCGGCTGTCTGATACTTACTATAACGGTTCCGATAGTATTGTGGATTTTTATCGCACTTTACAAATATGCGCATAAAAATGACAATAACGAAATTTCGCTTTCCGAAATGCGCAAATATCATAAACGCATAAAGAATGGCGAAGATACCGACAAAATAGCAAAAGAAATAGAAGAAAAATATAATATTTATGACTGATTTTTATATGACAAAAAAACAGGAGGAAAAAACAATGTCATTACTTGAAAACTGGAGAGGCGCTGCATACAACGAAAACGAATCAAAGGAAAAAAGCGAAAAACTCTGGACCGATTATTTTAAAGTGGAAGAAGGAATTTATAAGGAAATTCTTTCCGATCCCAAAAAGGAATATAAGGGCACGGTTTCGGAGCTTGCGGCGCATTTTAATGCGGATTTGAATATTTTTGTGGGATTTCTTGACGGTATAAACGATTCGCTTGTTAATCCCAATCCCATTGAAACGATGGATGAAAATACGGAAGTATGTCTTACCTTTGATCCCGAAAAGCTTTATTACAACATGGTTGAAGCGCGTGCCGACTGGCTTTACGGGCTTAAGGAGTGGGATGCGATTCTTACGGAAGAAAGAAGAAAAGAGCTTTACAGGGAACAAAAGAAGTCGGGAACGGTTGTTGTCGGCAAAAAAGTCGGTAGAAACGATCCTTGCCCTTGCGGATCAGGTAAAAAATATAAATTCTGCTGCGGAAAATAATATTTGTATATGGGTAACGGCAAAAAAAACAAAGATATCGAAAATGATATTTTTGACAAAAAGCGTCGTCCGCGGCATGAATTTTTGAAGGCTCTTATTTTTGCGGTTGTGCTCGTGACAATTTCCGTTGTTGCAATTTATAATTTATTCTGGAACGATACCTGGAAAGTAACACAAACCGGAACGAACGAAAATACATCACAGCCCGGAACTGAAGACAATGCGGGAAATGCGAATAATACGGGAAATGCCGGAAGTGCCGGCAACGCACAGGACACCGGCAATCCCGATAGCGGTGAAATAAGTGCTGCCGAAGTTCTTACAATCGATTCCGAATATCTCGTTGGATTTACGGATACGAGAAGTACGTTAAAGAACATGCGGCTCTCGGGCTTTGATACGTCAGAATACGGCGAAGAGGGCGATTTTGAAGCCAAAGGCATATATGCGGGACACTTGCAAAAGGATTCGTCGCTTTATGAAAACATCATCTGGCTTCATGATTCAACGGAACTCAATACGGTTGTTATCGATGTCAAGGACGATTTCGGATATATAACTTTTGACACTGATCTTCAAATCGTAAATGATCTGGGGCTTACGGCGCCTGATACGGGATATTATTATATAGCGGATATCGAAGAGCTCTTAAAAAGCCTTCATTCAAAAGGCATTTACTGCATTGCGAGAATAGTATGCTTTAAGGAAACATATTTTACCGATTCGGGACTTGTGGTTGCTCATCCCGATTGGTTTATAAAAACAAAGGAAGGTGAAATATTCCGCGACAAATCCACACTGAACGGCGTTTCACGCCCCTATGCGTGGTTAAATCCATATAATACGGAAGCGCTTGAATATATCGTTTCGATAGCGGAATGTGCCGCCAAAGCGGGCTTTGACGAAATATGCTTTGATTATATGCGCACTCCGACGGATGCAAATTTGAGCAATCTTGATTTTGGACCGGATTCCGACAAATATACATTCTCGGAACAGATTGCAAGATTTGTGCGTTATGCGTGCAATCGCCTAAAACCGCTTGGCGTATATGTAAGTGCCTCGGTTTACGGAATAACGATCGATTCTGTGACAGACAGCGAGAATCTCGGTCAGGATTATGAAGCGCTCGCAAAATATTTGGATTATATATGTCCCATGGTTTATCCGTCACAATACGGCACCGATTACTGGCCGATAGAAAATGTGGGTGAACATCCCTACGACCTTGTTTCGATGGAAATAAATGCGTCAAACAGGCGCTTAAAAAAAGTAAGTGAGGAAACGGGAGCGGATGCTGCCCGCTGTCGCCCCTGGCTTCAGGCATTCAGCGCAAACGGCTCAAAGTATGATTACGGCAAAATACGAATACAGGTTACCGCATGCAACGACAGGGACGTTTACGGCTTTATGTATTGGAATTCTTCCGTATATTATGAACAGGAATATTTTTTGACAAAGGAAGAGGAAAGAGAGCAAAATAACAACAGAAAAATAAAATCCGAAAATTAACGGATTATTTAAGAAACCTATCATATTTTCCTGCGGGATTATATATAGAGCGGTAAAAATAAGCTCAAAAATTTAAACATATGTTTAATCGGGAAGTGATTTTTGACTACCTATAATTATGAAATTATGTTTATCGATGATTTTTTTAATCAACGGGAGGGTATGTTATGGTTAAAAAGAGATTTATTTGTGTTATTTTGGCATTGATTATTTTGTTTGCGTGCGGATGCGGTTCAAAAAGCTATTCCGGAAATTCGTATTATAATTCGGGCTACGCATATGATTACTATGACGGAGACGGCTTTGCTCCTGCGGATTCGGTATTGGAAGCAGAGACAGGCACTTTGTATTCAAAGTCCTCGACGGGAAGCACATATAAAACAGGCTCCGTAATAGGTTCGTCCGGCGATGTGACTGACAAGGTTGTTGCGGGTGAGACGAGCACAAGCCGCAAGGTCATTAAGACTGCAGGCTTAAATATACAGACGCTTGAGTTTGACCTGTTTATCCAGAGCCTTAAGGAAAAAATCGCAGAGTATGACGGATATATAGAAAATGCGAACGAATCCGGCAACAATATTTACGGAACAAGTACAAGAACGGCTTATTATGTAATAAGAGTGCCGGAAGAGAAGCTTTCGGGAATACTTTCCGCTGTCGGAAACCTCGGTACCGTTACATCAAAAACATACATTGAGGAAGACATAACACTTACTTATGTTGATGTGGAAAGCCGTATAAAAACACTTGAAACGGAAAGAGAAACGCTCCTCTCGCTTCTTGAAAAGGCGGGAAATCTTTCCGATATCATAAGCCTTGAGCAAAGACTTTCTGAAGTAAATTATGATATAGAATCATATACTTCAAGGCTTCGCACCTATGACAACAAAATCACTTACAGTACGTTAAATATTAACGTTCAGGAAGTAAAGCAAATTACGAGAACGGTTGAAGAACCTCTTACGATGGGAGAAAGAATCACATCGGGCTTTAGTGAAAATATGCAAAATATTTCGGACGGAATACAAAATTTTATAGTATGGTTCTTTACATATATCGTAAATATTGTTTTCTGGTGCGTTATAATTGCCGTATGCGTATTCCTTATCGTGAGATATACAAAAAAAAGACGTACGTGTAAGAAGAATAAATATTTGGCAGAGACAAAACAGGACAAAAAACAGGAAACAAATGAAACAAAGATGGACGATAACAAATAAACCGGGCGACGTGACGCAAGTTTCCCTTGAGCAGGGAATTCTCCCCGTAACGGCAAGAATTCTCTTAAATCGTAACCTTGACACAAAGGAAAAGCGGGATGTGTTTTTGCATCCCGCTGTTTCGGGTTTAAGGGACTATAAAATGCTTTTCAATGCGGAAAAAGCCGCAGAGATTTTAAAGACGGCGATTAAAGAAAACAAAAAAATACGGATCGTGGGTGATTATGACGTTGACGGAATTACGTCGACATATGTTCTGTATTCCTGCTTAACGGAACGTAATGCCGATGTTTCTTATTGTATTCCGAACCGTATTACGGACGGATACGGAATAAACAACAGAATTGTGGAAGATGCGCTTAACGATAAAGTAAATGTGCTTCTCACATGCGACAACGGAATTGCTGCATTTGATACGATTAAATATGCGCGTGAACACGGAATGACGGTTGTGCTGACCGATCACCACGAGGTGCCGTTTAAGGATAATGCTGAAATATTGCCGCCCGCGGATGTAATCGTAAATCCGCATCAAAGGGCGGAAACAAACGAATTTACCGGATATTGCGGATGCGTTGTGGCAATGAAGGTTATGGAAGCAATGGGCGCGGATATCACAAAATGTCTTCCTTATGCGGCAATGGCAACCTTATGCGATGTAATGGATCTGCGTGATGAAAACAGAACCATCGTGGTGCGCGGGCTTGAGCTCCTAAAAAAATCCGATGACATAGGATTAAATGCTTTAATTAATGCAAATTCACTCGAAAAAAAGGATTTAAACGCATATCATATCGGCTTTGTTGTGGGGCCGTGCTTAAATGCATCGGGAAGACTTGACACGGCGGAAAAAGCCTTAAGAATGCTTATTACAAAAGACTTATCGGAAGCGCAAAACCTTGCGGATGCACTTGTCGCACTGAATGCCGAAAGAAAAAAAATGACCGAAGACGGTGTAAAAAAAGCCGTTGAAATAATAGAAAATAACGGCTCGCCTGATCCTGTGATCGTTGTGCATGTGCCGGATTGCCATGAGAGCGTTGCGGGGATTATTGCGGGAAGAGTGCGTGAAAAATATGCAAGGCCTGCGTTTATTCTTACCGATTCGGAAGAATGTATAAAAGGCTCGGGGCGCTCAACCGAAAATTATTCGATGTTCGAAGAACTGATGAAGGTGTCCGACTTATTTTTAAAATTCGGCGGGCATCCGATGGCGGCGGGACTTTCGATAGAACGCGGAAAAGTCGCCGAAATGCGTGAAAGATTAAATAAAAATTGTACCCTTACCGAGGAAGATTTAAAAAAGCACGTAAAAATTGATGTAAAGCTTCCGTTTGAATACGTTTCGGAAAGACTTATTACAGAGCTTAATTACCTTGCACCGTTTGGAAAAGGAAACGAAAAACCGCTTTTTGCCGAAAAAAATCTGCATGTCGAAAGAGCGCTTTTGATAGGAAAAACCAAAAGAAAATTTCTTAAATTTAATTTTGAGAATGCCACGGGATACAGATTTACGGGAATTTATTTCGGCGACGTTGAAAGTATACGCGAAATGATTACGGAAAATTTTGGGATAAACGAATGGAACAATATGTTAAACGGAAAACCGAACAAAGTTGTAATATCCGCAACCTATTTTCCGGAAACAAACGAATATAACGGATTTACTTCGTTGCAGGCAAAAATAGAAGATATGTATGTGTTTTGACGAGAGGCTTTGTTTTGATAAAGGATATTTTCGAAAATAAAAAAATACTTATTTGGGGATACGGAAGAGAAGGAAAAGCATCCGAAAAATATATTAGGGAAAATTGCAATGTGAGCAAACTTGAAATATTTGAAGGCGATTTTTCGGATATCGAGCCCGCAAAATGGGATATGATTTTAAAGAGCCCCGGGATTTATATGAAAACCTTGCCACAAAACGTAACCTCCGAAACGGAAATTTTTTTAAACGAATTTGCGGATAAGACAATCGGAATTACGGGAACAAAAGGTAAAAGCACCACTTCAAGCCTTATGCATTCGGTGCTTACGGCTTGCAGAAAAAAAAGCATTCTTCTCGGAAATATCGGAAAGCCGTGCTTTGATTATATAAATGAAATCGACGATGATACTTATATTGTTTTTGAGCTTTCGTGTCACCAGCTTATGCATATAAAAAAGGCGCCCGTGTATTCTGTTTTTTTGAACCTTTATCCCGAGCATCTTGATTATTATGGGAATATTCATGATTATTTCGCCGCAAAGGCAAATATTGTTTTATGTCAAAAATCGGACGGAGTTTCGCTGATCGGCGAAAACGTGCCTGAAATCAAGTCAAGGTCGAAGCAGATAATTGTGAGAGATTCTGCGGAAAAAGACGATATACGCTTACAGATCCCCGGAGAGCACAATAAGCTAAATGCGCTTTTTGTAAAAAAAATGGCGGAGGATGTGCTTGGGCTTCCCGATAATGAGGTTTTAAAAGGACTTTTTGATTTTAAGGGGCTTTCGCACCGGCTCGAATTTTTTGCGGAAATTGACGGCACAAGATATTATGACGATTCGATTTCAACGATTCCGGCATCTGCGATAAATGCGGCAAAAAGTATTCCGGATGCGGATGTAATTTTAATCGGCGGCATGGACAGAGGAATAGATTATTCGGTTCTTATCGATTTTATGTATAAAAATACGAATATCAAATTCATACTTATGTATGAAACGGGAAAAAGAATTTTAAACGAAATAAAGGAAAAATATAAAGCGGTTCCGGAAAACATTTATTCTGCGGAAGAACTTTTATCGGCGGTGAAATGCGCCAAAAAAATAAGAAGCAAGGGGAAAGCCGTTATTCTTTCGCCAGCCGCCGCATCATACGGATATTTTAAAAATTTTGAGGAGCGGGGAGACAAATTTAAAGAGTACGTAAAGGAAATCTAAGCTTTGCCGGTAAGAGAAATTTAAGCTTGACAAAATAAACTCTTTTATATAAAATTCTCGAAAAGCATTGAAGAGGAAGTTTTTTTGCGGAAAGTATTTTCAAGAGAGCGGACGGCAGGTGTGAGTCCGATGCTTGGCAAAATAACGGCGCCTCGGAGCACTTTGTGATGAGCAAAGCGTTTGCCCCGCGTTAAGGGGAAATTAAGAGTAAGGCATAAAGCCTTGAATTTAGGTGGAACCACGGACAATTGTTCGCCCTAAACAGAAAAAGAAGTGTTTCTGTTTAGGGCTTTTTTATTATATAAAATTGCACGGCAATCCGTTCTTATCACAAACAGAAACTTAAAACAAAAAAAGAAAGGACTATTATCATGGCAGCAGAAAAATCAATGGATAAAATCATTGCGCTTGCCAAGAGCCGCGGCTTTGTATATCCGGGATCGGAAATATACGGCGGACTTGCAAACACATGGGATTACGGAAATCTGGGCGTTGAGCTCAAAAACAACGTAAAAAAGGCATGGTGGAAAAAATTTATTCAGGAGAGTCCCTATAACGTAGGCGTTGACTGTGCGATCTTAATGAACCCTCAGACATGGGTTGCGTCAGGACACCTCGGCGGATTTTCGGATCCTCTTATGGATTGTAAGGAGTGTCACGAAAGATTCAGAGCGGACAAGCTGATCGAAGATTATGCCGCAGAAAAGAATCTTACGCTCCCTAAGGCTGTTGACGCTTTTTCACAGGAAGAAATGAAAAAGTTTATCGATGACAACTTTATCTCGTGTCCCACATGCGGAAAGCACAATTTTACTGATATCAGACAGTTCAATCTTATGTTTAAGACATTCCAGGGCGTTACCGAGGATGCAAAGAATACGGTTTATTTGCGCCCCGAAACGGCACAGGGGATTTTTGTAAACTTTAAAAATGTTCAAAGAACATCGAGAAAGAAGATTCCTTTTGGTATAGGTCAGATCGGAAAGTCGTTCAGAAACGAAATTACACCCGGAAACTTTACTTTCAGAACGCGTGAATTTGAGCAAATGGAGCTTGAATTTTTCTGTGAGCCGGGAACGGACCTTGAGTGGTTTGGTTATTGGAGAGCATTTTGCAGAGACTGGCTTTATTCGCTCGGAATCAAGGAAAATGAAATCAGACTTCGCGATCACGATCCCGAAGAGCTTTGCTTCTATTCAAAAGGAACAACGGACATTGAATTTTTGTTCCCGTTCGGATGGGGAGAGCTTTGGGGAATTGCCGACAGAACGGATTACGATCTTACCCAGCATCAAAATCTTTCGAAGCAGGATCTTACATATTTTGACGACGAAAAGAACGAAAGATACGTTCCGTATGTTGTTGAACCGTCTCTCGGCGCTGACAGAGTAACGCTTGCGTTCCTTTGTGCGGCATATGATGAGGAAAACATAGGTACGGAGGAAGCACCCGATATCAGAACCGTGCTTCATTTCCATCCGGCACTTGCTCCGGTTAAGGTGGGCATCCTTCCTCTTTCAAAAAAATTAAACGAAGGTGCCGAGAAGATTTATTCCGAGCTTTCAAAGTATTATAACTGCGAATTCGATGACAGAGGAAACATTGGAAAGAGATATCGCCGTCAGGACGAAATCGGCACTCCTTACTGTGTCACCTACGATTTTGATTCGGAAAACGACAACATGGTTACGGTACGTGAACGTGACAGCATGAAACAGGAAAGAATTTTAATTTCCGACCTTAAAAAGTATTTGGACGAAAAGATGGCTTTTTAGTCGTTCCTTTAAGTGTTTTCTTTTTTCACGGTTATCCTCAAAAATTTGAAACGGAAAGTATTATTTGCGGGCATAAGAATCGTCTGTTGATTTTTTTCTTGACAAGGTACAGGGTGACTGTGATAAAATTAACAATTGCAATAAAGAATTACAGGAGGAAAACAAAATGGCAAACAAATGGGTGTATACCTTCAAAGAAGGCAACATGACCATGCGCAACCTGCTTGGCGGTAAGGGCGCAAACCTTGCCGAGATGACCGAAATCGGTCTTCCGGTACCTCAGGGTTTCACAATTACCACAGAGGCTTGCACGCAGTATTACGAAGACGGCCGTAAGATCAACGACGAAATTATGGCACAGGCTATGGAAGGCGTAGCCTGGATGGAAAAGGAAAACGGAAAGAAGTTCGGAGACTTAAAGAATCCCCTTCTCGTATCCGTACGTTCGGGTGCCAGAGCATCAATGCCCGGCATGATGGACACAATTTTGAACCTTGGACTTAACGACGACGTTGTTGCAGCTATGATCGCAGGCAACCCCGATCCCAAATTTGAGCGTTTCGTATATGACTCATACAGACGTTTCATTCAGATGTTCTCGGACGTTGTTATGGAAGTTGGTAAAAAATATTTTGAACAGCTTATCGACAAGATGAAGGAAGAGAGAGGCGTTAAGTTTGACGTAGAGCTTACCGCAGCAGACCTTAAGGAACTTGCTGAGCAGTTCAAGGCAGAATATAAGAAGCAGCTTGGCGAAGATTTCCCGAGCGATCCCGTTGTACAGCTTAAGCTTGCAATCGAGGCAGTTTTCCGTTCATGGGACAACCCTCGCGCAAACGTATATCGTCGTGACAACGATATCCCTTATTCCTGGGGTACGGCTGTTAACGTAATGCCGATGGTATTCGGCAACTTAAACGATCAGTCCGGTACGGGTGTTGCATTCACACGTGATCCCGCTACAGGCGAAAAGAAGCTTATGGGTGAGTTCCTCACAAATGCACAGGGCGAAGACGTTGTTGCCGGTGTTCGTACACCTATGCCCATCGCTCAGATGGAACAGCTTTTCCCCGAAGCTTATGCTCAGTTCGTAAAGGTTTGCGATACTCTCGAGCAGCATTATCATGATATGCAGGATATGGAATTCACCGTTGAAAACAAGAAGCTCTATATGCTTCAGTGCCGTAACGGCAAGAGAACCGCTCAGGCAGCTCTTAAGATTGCCTGCGATCTTGTTGACGAGGGCATGAAGACAGAAGAAGAAGCTGTTGCAATGATCGATCCCCGTAACCTTGACACACTTCTCCATCCTCAGTTTGACCAAAAGGCTCTTAAGGAAGCCGAAGCAATCGGCAAGGGTCTCGGAGCATCTCCGGGTGCTGCATGCGGCAAAATCGTATTTACGGCAGAGGACGCAGAGGAATGGAAACAAAGAGGCGAGAAGGTTGTACTTGTTCGTCTTGAGACATCTCCCGAAGACATTACCGGTATGAAGGCAGCTCAGGGTATTCTTACCGTTCGCGGCGGTATGACATCTCACGCAGCTGTTGTTGCACGTGGTATGGGTAAGTGCTGTGTATCCGGCTGCGGAGACATCATTATGGACGAGGAGAACAAGAAGTTCACTCTTAAGGGCAAGACCTATAAAGAGGGCGACTGCATCTCCATCGACGGTACAACAGGTAATATTTACGACGGCCTTATCAATACGGTTGATGCCACAATCGCCGGTGAATTCGGAAGAATCATGGCATGGGCAGACAAGTACAGAAGACTTAAGGTAAGAACAAACGCAGATACACCCGCAGACGCAAAGAAGGCTCGTGAGCTCGGCGCAGAGGGCATCGGACTTTGCCGTACAGAGCATATGTTCTTTGATCCCGAGAGAATTGCCGCATTCCGTGAAATGATTTGCTCGGATACGGTTGAAGAGAGAGAAGAAGCACTCAACAAGATTCTTCCTTATCAGCAGTCAGACTTCAAGGCTCTTTATGAAGCACTTGAGGGATGCCCCGTTACAATCAGATTCCTTGATCCGCCGCTTCATGAGTTCGTTCCCACAGAAGAGGCTGATTTAAAGAAGCTTGCGGATGCAAAGCATAAGACTGTCGAAGAAGTTAAGGCAATGTGTGATTCGCTTCATGAATTCAACCCGATGATGGGTCACAGAGGATGCCGTCTTGCGGTTACATATCCCGAAATCGCAAAGATGCAGACAAAGGCAGTTATCCGTGCCGCAATCGAAGTAAAGAAAGCTCATCCCGATTGGACAGTTGAGCCCGAAATCATGATTCCGCTTGTTTGTGAAATCAAAGAGCTCAAATATGTCAAGAATATCGTTTGTGAGACAGCAGATGCAGAAATCAAGGCAGCAGGCACAGATCTTAAGTACTCTGTAGGTACAATGATCGAGATTCCTCGTGCGGCTCTTACGGCTGATGAGATCGCAAAGGAAGCAGCATTCTTCTGCTTCGGCACAAACGATCTCACACAGATGACCTTCGGCTTCTCGCGTGATGATGCAGGCAAGTTCTTAAATGCTTACTATGATACAAAGATCTTTGAGAACGATCCGTTTGCAAAGCTTGATCAAAACGGTGTAGGCAAGCTTATGGAAATGGCAATTAAGCTTGGCAAGCCCGTAAATCCTTCTCTCCATGTAGGTATTTGCGGCGAGCACGGCGGAGATCCTTCTTCCGTTGAATTCTGCCATAAGATTGGTCTTGATTATGTATCGTGCTCACCTTTCCGTGTGCCGATCGCACGTCTTGCCGCAGCACAGGCAGCTATCAAGAAACAGCGCCAATAAAAAGTTGACGCTGGCAGCGTAGGCGAAACAACTGATATAAATACGGTCACACAGTCCGTTTGGATTGTGTGACCGTTATTTTTTTGCTCATTTTCAGCTAAATACATCATAAATTAAGCCGCTGGTTTCACTATGAAATCAGCGGCTTTTTTCGTGCTCAAAAAATTTTTTGAAGTTTTTTCGCTCAGGGGGTTAAAAAATGAGCCTTCTCGCTGGCTACCTATTGAGGGACAAAACGAACGCCCTCGTGAACCTTGAAAACAGAATACACATTCAACAGGTACATTCCTGATCGGGGGCGAAAGCCCCAGCCGAATGAAGGTGCGCCACGAACTTCCTGCCCGTAAGGGTTATCACGGAAAGCAAGGTTGGTAGCGATTCCGAACCATTCTGAAATATCCGCTTGCTACGGATAAGGCGATGAAACGATTCAGGGACAATGATACTTCCCTATGGGGCTGGCGGAGTACCCGGCAGAGGTGAGATTCCTATGAGTTCGGTCAGCAGCCGAACGCCTGTTGATTTCCTTTTACGCATTTGGTGGATGAGATCGAATTAAATGCGACCACCAAAGCACAGGACTCGCTTCCCGTGTTTTGGTGGATCAAGCGATCCAAATCTAATAAGAAGGAGGAAAAACGAAATGCCAAACTGCAAAACGATTGCTATCTGCAATCAGAAAGGAGGCACAGGCAAAACAACTACAACGGTCAATTTGGGCGTTGGGCTTGCACGACTCGGCAAGAAGGTGCTTCTTGTAGATGCCGATCCGCAGGGCGACCTCACAACCTGCCTCGGATGGCGGGATAATGACAGTCTTACGACGACCATTACCGACAAGCTCTCCGGGGTTATCCGTGAGGACCATACAAACCCGCAAAGCGGTATTCTGCATCACGAGGAAAATGTCGATCTGCTCCCTGCCAATATCGAGCTGTCCGCTATGGAAATGATGCTTGTCACCGCAATGAGCCGTGAAACCATTCTGAGAAGCTATGTAGATGCCGGTCATGGGCTTATCAAGGTCGGCTCCAGCCTTGTTCCGTTTGCCAATAGGTTCCCCAAGAACACGAAGCTCTACAAGTTGATGACTACTAAACCGGGCGAGGGTGCTTAACCCTCGCCTTTCAGGAAGCGATCCGCAGTTGAATAAATTGTCGAAAAGTTTTGCGGTTTATAATCGCAAAACAAATTGACTTTTGATGAGAATTGCGGTATACTATCTACAAACGGAGGTGGTCACGATGATTTACAGACCTTTGTATGTAGATAAGATTATGGCTTATGTGGATACGCCATTTGTAAAAATCCTCACAGGAGTGCGCCGCTGCGGTAAGTCAACGATCCTGAAAATGATTATGGAACGGCTGAAAATACAGCGGGGTATTCCGGAGGATCGCATTGTCAGCTGTCGCTATGACTCAATGGAATATGAGGATATGACGGCGAAGCAGATGTACGCTGAATTGAAAGAGCGCCTGACCCCGGAGGGAAAAACCTATCTGTTTCTTGACGAGGTGCAGGAAATCAAGGGCTGGGAAAAGGTCGTTAATTCGCTGGCGTCGGACTTCGATGTTGACCTGTATGTGACAGGCTCCAACTCCCGTATGATGTCCTCTGAGATCTCGACCTATCTGACGGGACGGTATTTGTCTTTCCGCATCTTCACCTTGTCCTTTGGCGAATACCTGATGTTCAAACGCCAATATACCGATGTGGTCGATCCCAAAGCCGAGCTTGCGAACTATGTGCGTTTGGGTGGTTTTCCTGCAACACACTTGCAGGCATATTCTCAGGACGAGGTCTACACCATCGTGCGGGATATTTACAACTCCACGATCTTCTCGGATATTGTAAAGCGCAATCAGGTGAGGAAGGTAGACCAGTTGGAACGAGTGGTCAAGTACACCTTTAACAATGTAGGCAACACCTTCTCGGCAAAATCCATTTCGGATTATCTGAAAGCGGAACACCGTGCGCTGGACAACGAAACGGTTTACAGCTACTTGGAGAAGCTGGAAAAGGCGTACCTGCTCCACCGCTGCTCCCGCTTCGATTCGCAGGGCAAGGAGATTTTGAAAACGCAGGAGAAATTCTATCTTGCCGACACTGCCCTGCGGTACAGCGTCCTCGGCTATAACGC
>CAVJHK010000014.1:0-2433 GCA_963649295.1 Lachnospiraceae bacterium
GTCGTTATGAGCGGCTATGCTTTTTTTGATATATAGGAAAATTTTTACGAATTTCGCATGCTGCGGAATTGCATAAATTCCGTAGTAAAAACCGGATAAAGGTTGTAGTAAAAACCGGACAAAGGTGTTAGAAAAAAGCTTGACCGGAACGACATTATATAATTGTCCGTTTAATATTTTTGGTAAATAATCCAAAATTATTAAGTATATTGTCGAATAGTCACTCAACGAATTTGTTTTGTCGGTAATCGGTCGGTAACCTGTACAAAAAATCGCTTGCAAAATAAAAAAACGGGTGGTATAATCTTCAAGCTATTGACACAAACAGAAGTTCTGAGCCAAATCTCAGAACCCGGGATTGAAAGGAGAAAATCATGAAAGAGAATATTCAACCAAAATATGTGGTTTCTCATGTTACATGCAACTGCGGTAATACATTTGAGACCCGTTCCACAAAGGGCGATATTCACGTTGAAATTTGCTCAAAGTGCCATCCGTTCTATACAGGTCAGCAGAAGGCATTTGCTGCTCGTGGCGCTATCGAGAAGTTCAACCGTAAATATGGCTTGTCATAGGTTTTAAATTACGAAGATCGGGTTGGGATTATTTTCGATAGTCTCAGCCCGTTTTGTGTTATAAAGAAACAATGTGCCGGTATGCATATTTGACTTAAGAAACAGTGCGCCGGTATACACATTTTATATAGATAAAATGATATACGGATTGCAAAAAAAATGTAAAACACGTGCAATTCGCTCGTGTTTCCTGCAAAAACAGGCTGCTTGCGTGATTTTGGCAGTTCAAAATGGCAAAAATTCTGTCGCAAAGAATTTTTGATCAAAAGCAGAAACTTTTAATCCTTGTATCAGATACAATCGGAGGGAATATGAAATCATCCGGAATAGGCGGCCAGGCCGTCATAGAAGGCGTAATGATGAGAAATCGCGGGCGTTATGCCGTTGCCGTTCGCAAGCCGAACGGTGAAATAGACGTAAGCGTACATAAGTGTGCGGATCCCGCAAAAAGAAACAGTTTTTTGCGCCTTCCCCTTGTGAGAGGTGTTGTTGCTTTTATTGATTCACTCAAAATAGGAATGGGAACATTGTCTTATTCGGCAGATTTTGTTGATGAAGAGGAACCCGAAAGCAAATTTGAAAAGAGACTGAACGAAGTGTCAAAAGGACATGCGGACGGCATCATAAACACGATCACGATTATTTTTTCGGTTTTGCTTGCCATGGTCATCTTTGTGATTGTTCCGATGCTTATCTCAAGCTTTATAGCGCCGTATTTGAATTTTGCTCATTCCGGCTTTGTAGTATCGCTTATAGAAGGTCTTTCGAGAGTATTTATATTTGTAATTTATATTCTTTTGATTTCGCAAATGCAGGACATCAAGAGAATGTTTATGTATCATGGGGCGGAGCATAAATGCATAAACTGCATTGAACACGGAAGAAGCCTGACGGTTGACAACGTGCGCCGTCAAAGCAAGGAACACAAGCGCTGCGGCACAAGCTTTATGCTTAATGTGATGATTATAAGCATCATCATATTTATGTTTATCGATGTTAACGACGTTTTGGTGAAATTTTTGCTTCGAATTGCGGCAATTCCCGTTATTGCGGGTATTTCCTACGAATTTACGAGACTTGCCGGAAGCACGGACAACGTAATCGTAAATATCCTTTCAAAGCCCGGACTTCTTATGCAGGGACTTACAACAAAGGAGCCCGACGACAAGATGATAGAAGTGGGCATTGCGGCGGTCAGTGCCGTGTTTGACTGGGAGCCTTTTGTAAAAAAAATTAAAGACGAAACGAGAGCCAACAGATCGGCGGATCAAAATCACGAAAACAAAAAGAACGATTCGGATTCGGAAAATTATCCGAAAACGATTATGAATGAAAAACGTGATTCGGAAAAAAGAAATCAAAATAAAATAAACGGAACATCGGGTGCAACCGCAGGAAATACAAAGAAAAACGCAAGAGACAATATAAATACAAAGTCCGAAAACAAAAAGCCCGAAAACAAAAAGCCGGGAAATGATAAGAAGAATAGCGAAGCTTTTGGAAATGCCGGAAAAAATGTAAGTGCCGAAGAAAACGTAAATGCCGGAAAAAATGTAAATGCCGAAAAGGCAGGCAATAAAACAGAAAACGAACAAAAGGATACCAAAAGCAAATCGGAAATCAAGCCTGAACACAAAATGGCGCCGATTTCGGAAGAAGCATTTAAGCCGCTTGAAATCGATATTTCAGATTTTTTTGATATAAAATTTACGGAAAATAAGGATACAAAAAAGAGAATTTTTGTGGATCCTGCGGCTTCTGCGGTAGAAAAACGCTATGTTGCGCCTGTGAGCGAACAGGAGGCGGACGACGTACTTGCGGCTCTTGACAAGATGTTTGTATATTCGGGCCCCAAAAC
>CAVJHK010000014.1:2443-13332 GCA_963649295.1 Lachnospiraceae bacterium
GCACGAAATGGGTGCTGAAAGCGGTTTGGGAATCGAAGCTGAAACCGTGACGGAAAAGTCGGTAACTGAAAAAATTGTAACGGAAAAGCCTGTAACGGGAAAAAAGACATCGGAAAGCAAAAATCAAAGCCGTTCCGGCAAAAAGAACAAAAAGAAATAATATGACTTATCGTGAATTGTTAAATTCGGCCACAAAAATACTGAGTGATGCGGGAATTTCGGAATTTGCTTCCGACGCATGGATTCTTTTTGCGGAAAATTTTGGGATTACACGCTCTGAATATTTTATGCATTCGGAAGACTGCGTGAAGGATCAGAATATCATCAAAAAGCTTTTTGATGATATAAACAAAAGAGCAGAAGGCTGTCCCGTGCAATATATTACGGGCAAACAAAATTTTTGCGGGCTTGATTTTTTTGTAAGTCCCGACACACTTATTCCGCGTTTTGATACGGAAGTGCTTACGGAAATTGTTTTACGGGAATCCGAAAACAAAACAATACTTGATATGTGTACGGGCACGGGATGTATATTAATTTCCCTTTGCGCGCTCGGCAAAAATGTGACGGGTGTCGGCACGGATATTTCGGAAGGCGCCGTACGGCTCGCCAAAAAGAATGCCGAATATAACGTGGTGTCGGATAAAACCGATTTTTTTGCGGGTGACTTATTTTGTGGGCTTTCAGGCACAAAATATGAAAAATATGAATTTGATATAATAGTGTCAAATCCGCCATATATTAAGGATGAGGATATAGACAGTCTTGACAGAAGCGTGAAGGATTATGAGCCTCGCACCGCGCTTTCGGGGCGGCAGGACGGACTTTGGTTTTATGAAAAAATTACGGAAAAAGCTCATGAATATTTAAAGAAAAACGGACTTCTTGCATACGAAACAGGATATGACGAGGGAGAAAAAGTCAGACAAATCATGCAAAAATACGGATATACGGATATCTGTATTTTTAAGGATTATGCGGGGCTTGACCGCGTTGTGACGGGACGGAAAGGAAATTAGATGTTTGATAAACTTGAAGAACTTGTAAAGCGATATGAGGAAATACAGAACGAGCTCTCGGACGGCAACGTTGTGACAGACCAGGCAAGATTCAGGAAGCTTATGAAGGAATCGTCCGATTTGAGCGAGCTTGTCGAAACCTATCGCGAATACAAAAAGCAAAAACAAAATATCGAGGATTCGCTTGAAATACTTGATACCGAGTCGGATGATGAAATGAGAGAGCTTGCAAAGGAAGAACTGAATTCATCAAAGGAAAATGTTGCGGAACTTGAAAATAAGCTGAAAATTCTGCTTCTTCCGAAGGACCCCAACGATGAAAAGAACGTCTGTGTTGAAATAAGAGCGGGTGCCGGCGGAGAAGAAGCGGCACTTTTTGCGGCCGAGCTTTACAGGCTTTATACAAAATATGCGGAGTCCATGCATTGGAAAACGGAGCTTGTGAATATCAATGAATCCGAAATCGGCGGAATCAAGGAATGCGTATTTATGCTGAGCGGAAACAGGGTTTATTCCAAGCTTAAATACGAAAGCGGGGTTCACCGTGTGCAACGCGTTCCGGTTACGGAAAGCGGCGGAAGAATTCATACGTCGACGGCTACGGTTGCAATTATGCCTGAAGCGGAAGAGGTTGATGTAAAAATTGATCCGAAGGATTATCGCATAGACGTGTTCAGATCGTCGGGAAACGGCGGACAGTGTGTCAATACAACAGACTCGGCGGTCAGACTTACGCATTATCCGACGGGTATCGTGATTTCGTGTCAGGATGAAAAATCACAGCTAAAAAACAGGGACAAGGCTTTGCGTGTTTTGCGTGCAAAATTATATGAGCTTGAGCTTGAAAAGGCGCATGACAGGGAAGCTGCCGAAAGAAAGAGCCAGGTGGGTACGGGAGACCGTTCCGAAAAGGTGAGAACGTATAATTTCCCCCAGGGAAGATGCACGGATCACCGCATACATTATACGTCTTACAATCTGGACGACGTCATGAACGGACATATAGATGAATTTATCGATGCTCTTACGGCCGCCGATCAGGCTGCGCGCCTTGCCGACATGGCGGGAGAACAGTAAATAATGATTACTGCCGAAAAAAATGCACAATTAAAAAATATCGCGCTTCTCTTAAAAAAATCAAAGGAACGGATCGCCCAAGGCGTTTTCATAGTCGAGGGAAAAAAGATGTTTGAAGAAGCGCTTGCTCTCGGACTCATAAAAAAAGCTTTTTTTTCGGAAAGCTTTTTAAGGGAACACGGCGAATATCAGTGTGAATATGAGTGCGTAAAGGACGATATTTTTGACAAAATTGCGGAAACCGTTACACCGCAGGGGGTGATTGCGCTTGTAAATATGCCGCACTTTGATTTTGATGAGTGCCTAAAGAAGGCAAGGAGCATAGTCGTACTTGAAGCCCTGCAGGATCCCGGAAACATGGGGACAATTATCAGAACGGCGGAGGCTGCGGGAATAGATATGATTGTTGCGTCTTCTGACTCCGTTAACATATACAATCCAAAGGTTGTGCGTTCGACGATGGGATCGATATTAAGGATGCCTGTCTTTACTGTTCCGGATATATATGATTTTACTTTGAAATTAAACGATATGTCTTTTAATACGATTGCAGCAAGTCTTAAAGCAACAAAAGACTATACACAGGCTGATTTTACGGGAAAAAGCGCTGTATTTATCGGAAATGAGGGAAACGGACTTACGGAAAAAATCGTTTCGCTTGTGAGTGAAAAAATAATCATCCCGATGTCGGGACATGCCGAAAGCCTAAATGCGTCTGTTGCGGCGGCACTCATGATGTATGAAATAAAAAGAAACAGGCAACGATAAGATTCTTTTGGCTTTTTTGCTTTGTTTGACACTTGTATATTGATACTGTATTGTGATAAAATGGTTATTGGTAACGTTACCAATAACCATTTTTGTTTTGGTTACGGAAAATTTTGGGAAAACAATCGGTTACTTCTTTAAAAAAAGCGGGGATATTATGGAACAGATAACGATAAAAGATGTAGCGAAGGCTTGCGGTGTGGGAGTGAGCACTGTTTCGAGGGCGATAAACAATCATCCGAACATCAACGAAGAAACAAAATTGCTTGTGCTTCAAAAAATAGATGAGCTCGGCTTTGTGCCGAACAACAGCGCGAGAAACCTAAAGCGTACGCTCGGAAAAGCTATTGCCGTGCTTGTGAAGGGAATGACAAACCCCTTTTTTAACGTTATGATAAAAATAATGGAAGAAGACATAATTTCGCATGGATTTACGATGGTTCTGCGCCATGTCGATCCTGCGGAAGACGAAGCGGATGTTGCACTTGAGCTTACAAAGGAAAAAAGGCTTTGCGGAATTATATTTCTTGGGGGCATTGCGACAAGAACCTGTAAAAAACTTGAAAAACTCACCGTTCCGTACGTTGTTTCGACAATAGGAGCGCCGATTAAAGGCGTAAACGAAAAAGATTATTCTTCCGTTGCCGTCGACGACGAAAAAGAAGGGGAAAAAGCAACGGAATACCTGATAAACAAAGGCTGCCGCGACATTGCGATATTTGCGGGCGCGGTTGATGACACATCCGTCGGAATGCTGCGTCTAAACGGATACAAAAAAGCACTAAAAAAAGCCGGAATCAAGGTGCGTGAAGAGTTAATCCGGTATCTCCCCGAAAGCAACAGCGAATATTCCTATGAAACAGGATATTTGTCCGTAAAAAAGCTTATAGACGAAAATGTAAAATTTGATGCGATATTTGCGATAGCGGACGTAATGGCTGTGGGAGCGCTGAGGGCTCTTCTTGAAATCGGAAAAAAGATTCCCGAAGATTTGAGCATAATCGGATTTGACGGAATCGATCTCACAAAGTACTGCTATCCGTCCGTCACAACGGTTGCGCAGCCGATAAAGGAAATGGCCCGCGCCACAAGCGAAATGCTTTTTAAGGTGCTTGACGGAAAAGAACACGAGCATATTGTTTTTGAAGGAAAAATAGAAGAAAGGGAAACAACCTGAAAAAGACTTTTTTTTGACATTTTTATGACATCAATCCGACAAAATTAGGGATTATGATTGGTGCGTAAAAAGGAGCATCATCATGAAAAGTTTTTTTTGGGGAATTGTATATACTGTATTTGTGGCATTTATGCTTTCGGGATTTTCGGGCTGCATCGATGCCAAACTTCTGACGGGTGAAATAAGTGAAAATGTTATACTTGATACTTCGGAAAACATGACCGACTGCGACGACTATGTTCTTACGACCGGCAGCGTCAATCTTCGCTTGGGTGCGGGGGCCGATTTTGAAAAAATCGCAACAGTTCCGAACGGCACCGTTGTTCACAGAATCGGAATATGTGAAAACGGCTGGATTTTGGTTGAAGTTAAAGATAAGACAGGCTATTTAAGCGGCAAATATTATACGGAAGATTTTGAAATTACTGACGGAGATGTATCACAGGTTGTATCAGCCGACAGGAATGAGGACAAGGATTCTTATGCGACACCGACCGAAAAAGTAATCAAACCTACCGCAACACCTGTGGCAAAGCGAGTCACGTCGACTCCAAAAAAATCGGAAGAGGCAGGCAATGCAACACATGCACCCTCTTTGACTCTTTTGCCGACAGATGCGTTAAAAGACCCGGATACAGATATCAATCAAACCTCCGGCACGGATACCGATAAAAATTCCGGTACAAATACGGATGAGAGCACCGGCACGGATTTAAGCGGCGCAAATGACACCGGTTCGGAAAGCAATCAGGATACAAATATTGACGATGTTGATGCTTTCCTTGAAACAATAAATCATGAAAATAATATTGTTAATATTGCGAGTGCGGCCGATTTTTATTATGAAAACGAAAAAGAAGCGACTGCCGCCTTTGTAAAATATGCATACGGATATACAACTTTTTCGATGCTTTATGACAATGCGGGATGTATGCACACGCCGGAATATTTTATGGAAATGTTTCCTGAGCTTTATTCCGTCGAAATTGACTACGAAAAGAGCAAGGTATACAAAAATGCAATTTATGTTGTATATAATACCATAGGCAAAGAGGGCGGAAAATATGCTTATGCAATCAGAACCGGTGATGTGTCCCTTCTTTCCGACGAAGAAACATGGGCAATCAAAAGAATAAAGGTGCTTTCTACGGAAATTTTGACGGAAGAAATGACCGACGTCGAAAAGATACTTACCGTTCATGATTATATAATCAACAATACAAAATACGATTCGGGCTATGCGGATGAATCCCATACGCCGTACGGACTTTTGAAAAACGGCCTTGCCGTATGCGACGGATACAGCGATACCTTTTTGATTTTTATGCTTTTAAGTGACATTGAGTGTCAAAGCGTCACGGGATATGCCAACGAAAATCATGCATGGAATCAGGTATGTATTGACAACACGTGGTACAATATTGATGTGACATGGGACGATCCCGTGACAACGGACAACTCGACCGGCAGCAGAATCGATACGATAAGATATACATATTTTCTTGTGAATGATGAGATTTTAAGCAAAACTCATGAAGCAACATGCGGCTATGAAGAGGATTGCACGTCCGATAAATATCATATGTATATGTATGACGGGTATTATTGCGGAACGGAAGAAGAAATAAGAAAAAGTATAGAAGCACAGCTTTCAAACGAATCCATATATTTGTGCTATGCAAAGGGCATGTTTACGAGAGACAAAATAATAAAGATTTTTCAGAGCATGCATAATGTAAGTGTTACAAGCTATGCACCGAGCGAGGTTCGCGACGGAATTTATATGTTTGAAATAATAAATCCGCTGTTATAAAAAAAATTCCGATAAGCTTTTAAACAGGATTTGCAAATGAAATACGAAAATAAAGTACTTGAAAAAAGGATAGCGGATGCGGTAAAGCGTCTTGAAAGGGATACAAGATTTTCGAATACGAAAAAATTTATTCAGCACGGGGATGTCTCGGTCTTTACGCATTGTGTCTGTGTGGCTTATGTGAGCTGCCATATAATGAAATTTTTTCATATAAAAGCAAATCTGTCGGCGCTTATCATGGGTGCGCTTTTGCATGATTATTTTCTTTATGACTGGCATGACGGTGAACTTTGCCGGAAAATTCACGGATTTACGCATCCCTTTAAGGCATGCAAAAATGCGAAGGAAGACGTAAAAATAGGAAAAATAGAGGAAAATATAATAAAAAGGCATATGTTTCCGCTTGTGCCCGTTCCTCCAAAATATATCGAATCCTGGATTGTTTGTGCGGCGGATAAAATATGTGCGCTTGACGAAACAATAAACGGACATTGCACGGGCAAAAAAAAGAAATTTTTAAAGAAGATGTCTGTGCTTGAGAGTCTTGATAAATAAAAGAGCCGAAAAGGCTCTTTTATTTGATTTAGACACAGATATGTGTTATTCTTAATGTTTGTAACAATAAATTTTGAGAGGGTTATATGGTTAGCAATTTTAAAAATAACAAGGCATTGTTTGGGCGTCAGCTTTTTTTGATGGTGCTTGACGCACTTTCCGCAATTCTTGCATCCGTGCTTTCGCTGTGGGTGAGAGAGGTGGTTCACAGTGTTTATATGGACAGTGCACTTGAGTGGGCATGGCTTAATATTGTCCTTGTCATAGGAATCTATATGCTTTTCAGGCTTTATAACAGCATGTGGGGCTATGCCGGGACATATGAAATTCAGCAAATTGTATTTGCTGTTGTCGCTGCCACGCTTGCCCAGCTTGTGGCGTTGACGCTTTTGCACGTTGCCATGCCGAGAAGCTATTGGTTTTTGTATATGTTTTTTTTGGGAGTGTTTACATCTGTAAGCCGTCTTTCGTACAGATACGTGAGACAAATAAGGCTTAAGCTGTCACATAAAAACTCAAATGCCACAAGAACGATGATTGTGGGTGCCGGAAGCGCTGCCGACATGATGCTTCGCGAAATTTTTTCGAGCACTCATCTGCAAATAAATCCCGTATGCATTGCGGATGACAACGAAAAGCTGAAGGGTACGGTGCTGCGCGGTGTAAAGATATGCGGAACGACCGCGGATATCCCGAATCTTGTAAAGCAGTATGACATAGAGAGCATAATAATTGCGATGCCGTCCGTTTCAAAGAAGAGAGTGGCAGAAATCACTTCTCTGTGCAATACAACCGGATGTCATATCAAAACGCTTCCGGGACTGTATCAGCTTGTGAATAACGAGGTTTCGGTTTCAAAGCTCAGAGACGTCGAAATAGAAGATCTTTTGGGCAGAGACGAAGTAAAGGTAAATCTTGATAAAATCAATGAATATATTTGTGACAGTATTGTGCTTGTGACGGGAGGCGGAGGGTCGATAGGATCGGAGCTTTGCCGCCAAATTGCCGCATCTGAACCAAAACAACTCATAATTGTCGATATATACGAAAACAATGCCTATGATATCGAACAGGAACTCAAGTGGAAATATCCGGATCTGGATCTCGTTGTATTAATTGCGTCTGTGCGAGATTTGGGACGCATGGAAGATATTTTTGATACATACAGACCCAATATAGTTTTTCATGCCGCAGCGCACAAACATGTGCCTCTTATGGAAAATTCGCCGAATGAAGCAATTAAAAACAATGTTTTCGGAACCTATAACGCTGCAAAGGCAGCCGACAAATACAATGTCAAAAAATTTATTTTGATATCAACCGACAAGGCCGTAAATCCGACAAACATATACGGCGCGTCAAAGCGCATGTGCGAAATGATTGTGCAGGCTTTTTCGAGACGCTCGAAAACCGATTTTGTTGCGGTCAGATTCGGAAACGTGCTTGGCAGCAACGGCTCCGTTATTCCACTTTTCAAAAAACAGATAAAGGAAGGCGGCCCCGTAAGAGTGACACATCCCGACATAATCAGATACTTTATGACAATATCGGAAGCGGTGTCACTTGTGCTTGAAGCGGGAGCCTATGCCGCTCATGGCGAAATTTATGTTCTTGATATGGGTGAACCCGTAAAGATAGCGGATCTCGCAAAAAATCTCATCAGGCTTTCGGGTTTTGTGCCGGGTGAAGACATTATGATAGAATATACCGGACTTCGTCCGGGCGAAAAGCTTTACGAAGAACGCCTTATGGACGAGGAAGGCTTAAAAAAGACCGAAAATGACCTGATATCGGTTGCGAGACCGATAGAGATGGACGATGACGATTTTTTTGCGAGGCTTGACAAGATATATGGTGAGATTTATTCGGAAACAGATGACATAAGAGACTCGGTTCACGAAATCGTAAAAACCTATATCATAAAGTAACAGAGCAAAAAATGTTTTGCTTTAAAAGGAGTAAGCATGCAAATAGGAGAAAAAAAATCAAAGCTTGACGACGATGCGGCTCTTTATTCACACAGCACCGACAACATGACAGAAAAAGAAAAAATTAAGAATCTTAAAGGGAAAAAGAAACTTGAATTTTTTAAGGATTATTATCTGGTTAAGATTATTGCGATTGTCTGCGTGGCGGCTTTTGGTATTTCGCTTTTGTATACCATACTTAAGCCGCATTCCGAGACTGTTTTTTATGCGGCAATCGGTGATGATGCAATGCCTTTTGCAAAAATCGAAGAAATTCAAAAATTGTTTAACGAAAGAACAGATATAAATTCCGAAACGGAAGAAACGTGCTTTGACACGACATTTTATTTTAAGTCGGATTATTACAATGCCATGCAAAAATTCGGAATTTATGTGGCGGTGAATCAAATCGATGTATGCGTGATTCCCAAATCCGTATTTGAAACGATGGCGGTAAATTCGTATTTTAAGCCCGTGTCGGAAGCGCTTGATACGGATACTTATCTGCTTTGCGCCGACAGACTGGTGATGAGCGGCATAAACGACGACAGCGGGAATATTGTTCCCGATTCCGAACGTGCATACGGGATAATGCTTAACGATTCAGCCTTTTACTCGGGGTATGAATATGATGAGGACATAGTTCTTTGCATTCTTGCAAATACCGGACATCCGGCAGAGTGTATCGAGTTTGTAAAGCTTTTGCTTGAATAAAGAATGCACATTTATTTCGGAAAAGGCTTGAGGATAATTTATAAAAGATATATAATGAAAGTGTATGTTGTCATACACTTTTTTTCATACTTTTTTTACGAATTCCCGAGAAACGGAGAGCTTTATGATCGAGAATAACAACGATAACTTAAACAAAAATAATCGGAATACGGATATCGGCAGCAAAAATACCGGTAAAACCGATAACAATACGAAAAATACCGATAACCAAAAGCAAATTATCATGATTGCGCTAATGGGTGTGGGAGCGGTTGTGATAATTGTTGTACTTATCCTGTGTATTTTTTTAAAAAAATCCCCGGAAGAAGAGAATACAACACCGACAGAAAAAGTACAGGCAACATTATCGCCTCTTCCTACACTTGAGGTTACCAAAAAAATCACCGTAACCGCAACACCGGTACCGGTAACCGATATACCGGTTCCGACTTTCACGCCTGCGCCGACCGATGCGCCGACACCCACAAATACGGCAACGCCGACTCCCATAAGTACGGCAACGCCGACTCCCACAGGCGCGGCAGTGACAGGCATACCGACCGGTGTGCCCGAACAGACGTCTCTTACGGCGGAGCAATGCTACGAAATACTTTGCAAATATACAAAGGAAGCGTTGAGCATCGAAAAAGAAGTTAAGGAATACAATGTTGATTACGATTCGACAACAACACTCATAAACGGAACGGATTGTTACAGATATACGTTGCGTGAAAATGTTGACGGCAAGAACCGCAACCGCGGCGATTTTTATATTTCAACCGACGGCACATGCTGCTATGAACAGGATACAAACGGTAATTTTGTTCCGCTTCCCATCGGCTGATAAAAAAAGGACTGGCTGATGAAAAAAAAGATTGAACGTCTTGCAAAGGGAATATTTGATTATTCAAAGCCGGAAATGATTGTTTCCGATGATATGCTGCGCATTGAATTGTCTTCAGACGAAACAAAAAGAGGCATATTTACGATATCAAATTCCTTCGGAAATGACATTTCGGGTGTCGTTTATTCGGATTGTTCTTTTTTGAGGATTGTTACTTCATCTTTTTCAGGAAACCAAAATACCATAGAATATGAGGTTTCATGCCCAAAGGATCCGGATACGGCCGATTTTTCCGGAGAAATAAACATAGTAAGTGATGCGGGCGAAAGGAGCATCCCTTTTGTTGCGGCCGTAAGTGACAGAAAATGCAAAAGTACGCTCGGAAACATAGACGATTTTATTAAATTTCAAAGCCTTGCAAGCGTTTCGTGGTGCGAGGCTTTGCGCATTTTTAAAAGTGATGCTTTTTATAATACCGTAATTTGTCGTGACGAAAATCTTAAAAAAAATTATGATGCACTCAAAAAATCCGCGGATTATGATATTTTCTTACGCGAATTTCTTTTTATGACAGGTAAAACGGTACGCAAGCCCTTTGTTGCCGACATTTCCGAAATACGCATCGATAATCCCAAGGGAAAATATATGTATCGTATTACCGTAAAAAGGGGAAGCAGGCTCTATACAAGAATCAAAATCGAAACGGATTGTAAGGCGGCAACGCTCTCGGATAATGTGATAGACAATGACTTCTCGGAGGACGGGACGCGGGAAATACAAATCATTTTTGACACTTCCCTGATCACGGGAAGAGAAAAAAAATATTGTTTGAGACTTTATGATGCCGTGCAGCAAATAAAAATTCCCATAATTCTTTCGTGTTCACAAAATGATGCGTCGTGTGCGAATATCAAAAAAAATTTAAAAAAAGAAGCCCTAAATCTTTATCTTACAT